>NZ_JAYMNS010000010.1:0-122169 GCF_036941035.1 Candidatus Merdisoma sp. JLR.KK006
GTTGGAGAAGAAATATGCAATTAGTTATAGAGAAATTTGAGTATCAGGAAAAGATTTTAATTGTTACTGGAAAAACTTCAATCGGTATGATTAAAGGGATATGGAAGAATGAAAAAGAGCCTACAATTGGAGAAAAATATTTTGTTGAGTTAAGTATAGATATGCCTATTGAGCGAAAAGTACGAAAAGAAGATTTATCTTCTTTGGCAGTTCTTGATAATGAGAACGTTATATTCGTGGGGGTATGTGAAGATATAGATAATGAAGTATATTACCTGCGTTTTGATATTGATTGGTTGGATATGCTTGATATTAAAGCAATAGCCAGTAAAAAGAAAAAAGGAGATTATATATCGTTTTTTTCAAATTGGAGGAATATAGAAATATATGCTTATTAACAGTAATACGAAATACAGTTTTACGGAAAGCTGTAAAGCATGTAAAATTGTGATTGACAGGTAAATGATATGCTAAAATTCGTTCATTTATTCAAAAACTATTATTTGGGAATTTTTTTATGGGAATTGCGGCATTTGTAATACAGAAAATTCCGTATATCATTATGCCTTTCATTAAGTCAGCGTCAAATCCAATTATGAATATGCAAAATGAAATGAAATGGATTGAGACAATAGAAGGTATATTGGGTATGCTGTCTATGATTTTGCTGATGCTGATTGTCAGGGATGATGTCAAGTTATTTCCAATTACAACAACAAAGGATAAAGCATTCTTTGCATTAACTGTTTTTATGATATTGATAAATTTTGTTGGTTGGACATTTTACTATTGGGGATATCAATATGGATGGCTGATCGTAATTGGTCAATTTGCCGTTGTTCTGCTGTACTATTTATGCTTTGGATTATGGAAAAGGAATTATCTATTAGTTGGAACGGCAGCTTTGTTTTTTATCATTCATACGATTAACGGATTTATGAACTTTATAATGAAAAAATAAGGTTAAGAAAGTTCTAATCGGTATTTGAGAGAGGAGAGATTATGAAAAAACAGCTGGTTATTTTGTGTTCTTGCATATTGGCTTTATCATTAACAGCGTGTGGAGCAGATTTTGACGGCAGCCGGACAGGAAATAGTGATGAGTTTGTGATGGACTATAAGGTATTGAATAAAACGGACGCTCAAGACCTAATGGCTGAAAAAGGAGACACGATCCATGCGGAAATTATTGTTGAGGGTGGCAGCTTGTCATTGAAGATTCAGAAAGACGATGAAGTGCCTGTCTATGAAAGTGAGGATGTTTCCTTTTCTGATGAATTTGATGTTGAGATTGAGGAAAGCGGAATGTATACGGTTTCCGTAACGGGTGAAAAAGCGAAAGGAAGTGTCAGGTTTACGGTAGTTACGGAGCAATAGGTAAATATATCAATGCAGACGGATTTTAAACTATACAAGATGGAAACTGCGAGGAATGTAAAATCAGAATCGGGGAGAGGGATATGATGTTTGAAGATGGAAGAAGTAAAAGAGTGGTTTTTATTGCTCATTGTTTTCTGAATCAAAATTCTATTTCTGACGGAACTGCTGTTTATCCGGCGGCATTTAAGGAAATGAGTGAAATTCTTTTGAATGCTGACATTGGTATTGTCCAAATGCCCTGTCCGGAGCTTTGCTGCCTGGGTCTTGACAGAGGAAATATTTATGGAGCAGATATGCCTGTGGTGGCAGAGAATACACGTATCCGTACGGAGATGAAAAAAGAGATTCCCAACGCTCAATTAGAGCAATTGGTTGATTCCGTAATTTATCAAATCTTAGAATATAGGAAGTATGGATTTGAAGTGGCAGGGATTATCGGGGCAAATCGTTCACCAAATTGCGGGGTGGATACAACATCGGATAATAATGCTGAAGTCAAAGGGAACGGGCTGTTCATAGAGAAAATTTCTGCTCGGCTTGCTGAAAAAAACATATCTATCCCAATGATCGGATTAAAAGGAACAGATAATGTTTCTGATAAGCTGCGTTCATTAATAAAGGGGGTGTAAAACCACTTCCAGTTTATCAGGAAAGTGCCAAGAGCGTAAAATCGGAGGTTATAGCAAAGAATGGAAGATAAAAAAATATTACTTGACAATATCCATAAAATTCACACAACTGAAATGGGAATTGCTAGAATTAAAAGAAACCTAAAAATAGATGTAGCAGATGTTGTTGAGTATTGCAAAAATAAGGTTCTATTAGAAAATTGTAAAATATACAGACAAGGTAAAAATTGGTATTGTGAGGTAGAAAACATCAAAATTACGATCAACTCATATAGTTATACAATTATTACCGCACATATTGTTAAGTAAATTCGTGATCGGAGCGTGTTTCAATATGTCAATAACTACGATAAAAAAAGATTATATGTCCCTTGGAGTAGTTCGCTATTTTCAATCTGACAGGTGTATCAATCATGCAAATCTGCGGAAGTTTAACCAGGGAAAGATAAAGGCGGATGAATTAGTTACATTTGACTGCGGCCTGATGGAGTTAAGGGAAATAGAAGAATCCGAAATAAATTTGCCCCCAAAGGGTGAACAGCTCCTTGCAGTCATTGTGCGTCCCGAAATTGAGCCTGATTATAGATTAGAGCAGGGGCAGCGGTTTGAATTTTGCGGCTATGATTTGGTGGAGATCTCCACATGCATTAGTGCCATAACGAATTGCGGGGCCAAATTTAATTCCATTGATTATGGGGCACTGAATCCGTATGGATTAATTTCATCTTACAGAGAAGCCGTAAATACGCAGTTGGATTTGCATGAAAAATATCCGGAGGAATCTCATGCATATTGTGAGATTGTAGAGATTTGGCGTTGGTTCATAAACGGGTAATTACCCTTTATGTGATTTCACAATCGGGGTTTAAGAAAGAATATGAAAAATTTTTCTATGCCAAAACAAGTTTCTCCAACATTAGAAATAGATGAGTTAATGAGGTTGAAACATAGTTTGGAAAAGAATGTATCAAGGGAAGTTGCAGAAAGCATAATAAAGGAAATCCCATTATCTATAAATTCAACACCAGACATTCGAGCCGAGTGGGTAGAAAATCTATCTGCTATTCTTGAAAATAGATTTGATAAAAAAACAGTAAAAAACATTCGCCAAGAGTGCTATTGTAACGAAAATGGTAGGTTAGAAGATACCGCAAATAACTTGAAACAACTTTATCTCTCTTTGGATAAGGATTTGCATAGATTTGTCAATGCTCTGAATGAAAATGGTGCCGGTTGGTTTATTAAAGATAATCAATTATATACAAAAATGTTTTCTTGTGAATGTCCTATGTTAGAAAAAGCAAAAAATTCAAATTCATTAACATGGTGTCATTGCACTGCTGGATATAACAAAAAATTATTTGAGATTGTTTTTGAAAAACATGTTTATGTAGAAATTGTGCAAAGCATACGGCAAGGATTTGATTTTTGCCTTTTGAGAATTACATTTCAATAAATTCTGGTTTGTCGGAAAGTTGCGAAGCGTGTAAAATGGGATTGCCGGAGGGTAATTGATTATGAATAAATTATGGTCCGAACGAAATAAAACAATGCAAACGCAACTAAAAAAGAAAGATACCTATGAAGCAGGTATTGACACATTATTTGATTTGCGAAATCAGTTAATGAAAACTTTATCATCATTTAATGAGGAATTAAGCAGAGAAGATTTTAATGCAATTCCATTTATAAACGCAGACGGTTATCATTGTAAAACGATTGCATATTCAATTTGGCATATTTTCCGTATCGAAGATATCGTTGCACACACATTGATCAGTGAAAACGAGCAAGTGTTTTTCTCGGGGAATTATCAGGAACGTATCAATTCTCCTATCATTACAACGGGAAATGAACTTGTAAAAGAGCAGATTGCAGATTTTTCAAAACAACTTAATTTAAAAGAACTTTATTCATATATTTTTGAGGTAAAGGACAGCACCGAACGGATAATCAATCGCTTAACCTATGACCAATTAAAAAAGAAAGTGTCAGAAGAAAGAAAAGAACACTTAAAATTATTTAATGTTGTAAGTAATGATGAAAATGCAATTTGGCTTATTGATTATTGGTGCGGGAAAGATATTCGAGGACTTATACAAATGCCATTTTCAAGACATTGGATTATGCACGTAGAAGCAAGTTTGCGTATTAAAAACAAGATACATTCATAAGTGCAAATCACATTTAACGGGAAACTGCAAAGAGCATAAAATCGGGATTTATAAATGGGAGGAAACAGAATGAGAAATCCAGAAGAAACGGTTGGGAAAATGATAGACAAAGCAAGTACAAGCTTTATCGCTTATGTGGATAATGATGGCTTTCCGATTACAAAGGCTATGCTGAAACCAAGAGCAAGAAACGGTATCAGGGAGATATGGTTTTCAACGAATACGTCATCCAATAAAGTGTCGTGTTTTCGAAAAAACAGTAAAGCGAGCGTTTACTTCATTGACAAAAGGTTTTTCAGAGGTGTTAGCTTAGTAGGAACGGTTGAAGTGTTGGAAACTGCGGAAGCCAAGGAAAGAATTTGGCGAACGGGGGATGAAATGTATTACAAGGGCGGCGTGACAGACCCGGATTATTGCGTATTAAAATTTACCGCAAGCAAAGGCAGATATTACAGCAATTTTAAGTCTGAGGATTTTTGTATCTGACTGACTGATTTCGGTTTGCCGGAAAATCACATATAAAGGGAAAGCAAGATTTAAGGAGGATAATTGATTGAGGGCAAATTCAAAGCCAGGCACTGTACTTGTAATGTATACAATTATACTCTATAGTTTTTGGAGCTTGTTAGAGCTATATTTGAAAACAAAAATTGGAATAGACGAATTTACAAAAGAAGTGTATATCAAGTGCGTAGTCTGGCTTGTACCGGCAATATTGATTCATTTTAACTTTAGCGACGATATGTTCATCAAAAAAGAAGAGATGTATTTATTAAACAAAAAATGTTGGATAGCTGTTCCTATGATGCTGTTGCTTGCGATTTACATCATAATAAATGAGTATTTAGTCAATGGTAAGCTTGAGATAAATGAATCCTTTGGAATCAACACCGTAGTAGAGGTGCTTTCTATAGCTGCTGGAGAAGAAATGGTTTTTAGGGGGCTTTTTCTGAGTGCTATTTTAAGAGATAAGAAAAAATATCTTTCTGTATTTATCAATTCCTTACTGTTTTTGGCTATTCATTTTCCAGTGTGGATTCAAAGTGGTACTTTCATTTCTGCATTTACAAGTGGGGGATTTATCACTGTTTTACTATTAAGCTGTATTTTCAGCTTTGCTTTCATTAAGACGAAAAGTATTTGGACTGCCGTTTTCCTGCATTTTGGATGGGATTTCTTGCTTTTTATATTTTGATAAGATAAATTTAAACGTTATATGAATTTTAGAAAGGGAAAATAGATGATTGTTTTAATTACAGGTGCATCACACACAGGCAAGACGGCACTTGCTCAAAAATTGCTTGAAAAATATAAATACCCGTATTTATCCATAGACCATTTGAAAATGGGTTTGATTCGCAGCGGATATACCACGCTTACGGCAGAAGATGATAACGAGCTTACAGACTATATGTGGCCCATGATTCGTGAAATGATCAAAACCGCCATAGAAAATGGACAAAATCTTATTGTTGAGGGCGTCTATATTCCGTTTGACTGGGAAAAGGACTTCACAGAGGAATACCTCCATAACATTCAATACTATTGTCTTGTGATGAGTGAGCATTATATTAAAAATCATTTTTGCGATATAAAAAAATATGCAAGCACCATAGAGAAGCGTTTCGATGATGTATGGTGTACAATGGAAAGCGTTTTAGAAGATAATGCACGATTTTTGGTTCTGGCAAAAAAGCACAATGCGAATATTGTATTTATTAATGATAGGTACGAGATAGATATTGATACATTTTTTGACAAAAGATGATCTTATGAGTGCACAATAACATCAATGAAATCCGGTTTGTGGGGAAACTGAGAAGCGTATCAATGAAATTTTGGAGGAATGAAGTATGGAGAAAGATAAAAGAAAATTAACAGAAAAAGAAATAAAACGTAAAGATTGCTTTGAAAAATTAAGTTCCAAAATGCAGCAAAAAGGATATAAAAGGAAGAATATAATTATCAATACCCAGCAGGCGAAGTATTCAGGTCCTATCCTCATGCTACCATTTATGGCTTTCGCATTTTGGATATATAATAATGTGAATGGTTTTGATTTGGACGGTATTTCCTGGGGATTTGCTGTAGCGGTCCCTCTGCTTATTGTATTTCTAATCGTTCTGCATGAGCTTATACATGGAATTACCTGGGGGCTTTTTGCAAAAAATCATTTTCAATCCATTGATTTTGGAATCATTTGGAGCAGTATTACTCCATACTGCACTTGCTCCGAACCGTTAAGAAAGTGGCAATATCTGTTGGGAATTGCTATGCCTACGTTCGTTTTAGGCGGCGGGGTTATGGCGGCTGCGGTGATGACAAATCAATTACTGCTATTTTTTCTGGCAGAATACATGCTTCTATCAGGCGGCGGGGATTTTTTGATTATACTGAAAAGTATGTTATACTACACGGATAAGCAAGAGCGTGTGTATTGCGACCATCCTTATGAGTGTGGCTTTGTCATTTTTGAGAAATAGGATCGAATAGTTTCTGAGAAAAAGAGTATGGAGGAACAAATAGATGGCCAATTCATATCAGATAATCGATGAAAAAACATGGCAAAGGGCAATGCACTGTGCGGTTTTTCGAAACAGCGTTGAGCCTGCTTTTTGCGTGACATTTACGGCAGATATTACAAATTTTAAGCGAATGGTTAAGGAAGAGGGACTATCCTTTACAATGTCTATGGTATATGCGATGTGCAAATGGCATCGAAGCGTTTCGTTACCGTTTTGTAGATGGACAGGTTTTGATTCCGGTTTCTGTACAGGCACATCATTCTTTTGTAGATGGCCTGCATATCGGGCAGTTTGTGGAACAATTGCAAAGGTTCTTGAATGAGTGGTAGGTTCCCATTTATCAGGGAATTGCGAAGCGTATCAATCAGATAGTTTGTTTTGGAGGTGGCCTTTTTATGTTTCAAAAGGCAATCATAATCGGTTGTCCAGGTGCGGGAAAAAGCACATTTGCAAGAATATTAAGTGATAAAACTCACTTACCGTTATATTATCTTGATATGTTATGGCATAAGCCTGACAGGACAACTGTTGACAGAAAGATATTTGACAAGAAATTAAAAGAAATTGTTTTAAAGGATAAATGGATTATTGACGGAAATTACGGAAGAACACTTGAAATGCGTATTCAAGCGTGTGAAGCTGTATTTTTACTGGATTTTCCGGTGGCGGAATGTTTGACCGGAGTAGATTCACGCATAGGCAAACAACGTG
This sequence comes from Candidatus Merdisoma sp. JLR.KK006, assembly GCF_036941035.1. Lineage (NCBI taxonomy): Bacteria > Bacillati > Bacillota > Clostridia > Lachnospirales > Lachnospiraceae > Candidatus Merdisoma > Candidatus Merdisoma sp. JLR.KK006. Next base: position 7,420 of record NZ_JAYMNS010000010.1, read on the forward strand.
TAGATATGCCGTGGATAGAAACAGAATTTGATGAAGAATTTAGACAATGGATAATTGATTTCCCTAAAAATGAATTGCCAATTGTATATAAATTGCTTGACAGATACAAAAGCGAAAAAAGCATTTATATCTTTCACGCAAGAGCCGATATAGATGATTATTTATTAAAAATGTTTGGTTAAAAATTCCGGTTTAACGGGAAGCTGTGAAGAGCGTAAAATTAGAATTTGAAAGGATTCATTATCATATGGAAAAAAACGAAAAATGGCTACAATGGGCGGTTGAACTTCAAGGCTTAGCACAGGCAGGTTTATTTTATTGTAAAGATAAATATGAACTTGAAAGATATGGACGTATTAGAGAAATATCGGCAGAAATAATCAGTTATCAGTCAGAGATACCACTTGAAAAGGTAAAAGATTTATTCTGTAGTGATGTGGGATACCAAACACCTAAAATAGATACACGTGCAGCTATATTTAAAGAGGGAAAAATATTGCTTGTACATGAAGCAAATGGTACATGGGCATTGCCAGGCGGTTGGGTAGACGTAAATGTTTCTGTTGAGGAAAATGCGATAAAGGAAGTGAAAGAAGAAGCGGGACTTGATATTAGAGTTAAACGGATAATCGCAGTTCAAGACAGAGAAAAGCACAATCTGCCCATTTATGCCTATAAGGTATGTAAAATATTTATGCAATGTGAAGTGATAGGCGGCGAGTTCATTTCCAATATTGAAACTACAGGTTATGATTATTTTAATGTTGATGAATTACCTTGTCTTGCAGAAGAAAAAAATAACAGAGAACAAATAGAAATGTGTTTTAAGGCAATGAATTCAGAAACGTGGGAAGCTTTATACGATTAACTTAGATTTGAAAGGATATGGAAAAATGGCAACTTCAAAAATAAATGCAATTATCGGTAGGGATATTTATAAAGTTTGGGGCATTATGTTAGCTGTTGATAAATATGGCACATGGCGAAGTGATTTAAGTAAGACAGAAACGGTAAATGACAAACAATTTGTTGAGTATACAAAAGAGGGGTATGCGACTACGTTTACTGTTACTATGGTAGAACCATATAAGCGATGGGAGTTTGATATGGAGAATAGCAATATGAAAGGCCATTGGACTGGAGTTTTTACCTCCAAAGAAAATGAAACTCAAATCGACTTTACGGAAAATGTGATACCTAAAAAGTGGTTTATGAAACCTTTTGTAAAATCCTATTTAAAAAAGCAGCAAATGCGATTTGTTTTTGATTTAAAGAAAGCATTAGAATAACAAATTCAAGCTTATGGAGGTAACGCATGAGCAAATGAAATCATTTGATTGCCGAGAAATTAAAAAATGTCTTTGCGGAATGGATGGATAACGGACATAATAATTTCGATGATAAAAACACCATAATTTTATGTGTAGAATTAACAGACTGACTGCTGCTTTCCTATGGCACAAAGTATGAATTTTAGACTTCAGCATCCTATTTGTCAGGAAATTGCGAAGAGTATAAAACAAAGTTTGAAAAATTGAATGGAGAGTGGCAAGATGGCAACTTTTTATTTTATACGTCACGGAGAAATGGATACCACTATGGCGGGCAGAAAATTTTACAAAGACTTTGGCCATAACATGATGACATTATCCGAAAAAGGGATCGCTCAAATTCATGAAACAGCAAAGGATACAAGGCTGGCAAATATTGAATTGATCATCACATCTCCATTTGGCAGAGCAATACATAGTGCGGCCATCTTGTCGAAAGATTTAGGCGTTGAGATGTGAGTAGAACCAGATTTGCATGAATGGTTGGCAGATGGCGTCACGTATGAATATTTATCTGATGAAGAGGCCGAGCAAAATTATAAATGCCTGACAGAAAATAAGGGGTGCCATCCGGCGGGGAAAGTGTGTGTATGGGAATCTGCCGGTCAAATGGAAAAACGTGTTATGTCGGTGTTGGAACGATATAGAAATTACAGTTCGGTTATTGTTGTGTGTCATGGAATATTGATGCAGTATGTGTTGGGAATAGACCATCCTCAACATGGTCAAATCGCAAAATGCATATATAAAAAAGATGGAATGATAACTTCCCGGTTATGAGAGAATTGCGAAGAGCATAAATGGAAAGCTAGCGGGGAAAAATGAAAAAAAGTTATCAGAAATGAGTTCAGAAGACAACCCTTGCGGCTGCCAGAAAAACATGTCCCGACTACAAGATGGAAATTATCCGCCAATTTGAGGGCGGCGAGACCGTTATTTCAGAATTTGTTATGAGAGGAACGCATAAGCCAGTTTGACATACTGGAAAATCGGATTTTGGATAGGGCGGTAAGAAGAAAGGAGATATAATGAAGTACCTGATAAAATATTTCATAGATTTTATAGTGTTGGTTTGCCTGTATGCTTTCGTCTTTTTCAGGAAATGGAGAGCTCAGGGCAGAGACAGACTGCTTGTCAACACCCTCATGTATGCATACCTCTCTCTGGTACTCTATTTTACTATGATGCCGGTGATTGCATCCATCCCGTTCATGCTGAACCACCCCTATGAACCTATGAATCTGGTGCCGTTTATTGATGTCTCTTTGGGGAGAGGGGACTTTTTCAGGCAAGTGTTCTTGAACATTATCATGACTCTGCCTTTCGGGTTCCTGTTTCCACTGACCCGGGGCAAAAGGGCCAAATTCGGTATAACGGTGTTTTTTTGCTTTTTGATGAGCCTGGGCATTGAGCTGTTACAGCCGTTTTTCGACCGAAACTCGGATATCACGGATCTGATCACGAATGTGATTGGCGGAGTGCTGGGCTATGGCCTTTATGTTATTTTTAAGCCGATTACCTTTTGGGTCTTGAAGTGTTTGAAAGGCAGATGACAGGCTGTTTTGCGGTAGATTCCCATTTAACGGAAAACAGCAAAAAGCGTAAAAGCGGGATTTGATGAATCATTTAAAACAATGACAGAGGATATACGAAAATGGTGCATATAAGGAAAGCAGAAGAAACAGACCGCAATCATGTGGCTTTCTGTATTGCGGAGGGATTTGAAAAGGATTTTTCAATATTATGCAAAGATAATCAAAAAGTGGCGGATGCTATCGCAGCGGGATTGCATATGGAAAGATTTTATGTGGCGGATGTTCAGGGAGATATTGCGGGAGTGCTGGCGATTTCGGATTGCAATGGCAGAGCCGCAGGAGTAGAAAAAGCATCTTTGAAGAAACAGTTTGGGTTCTTTAAAGGAGTGATTGCAGCTTTCGTTTTGAAAGAAGAATTTGAAAAGCAGCTTGCATATCCTGTCACAACCGGATACATAGAATTTGTAGCCGTACGAAAAGAATACCGCAGACAAGGCATTGCCGCAGCTATGCTTCGGGAAAGTATGCAGCTTACAAATTATCAGGAGTTTGTGCTTGATGTTACGGATATAAATAAGAATGCAATAAAATGTTATACGAGTATCGGGTTTGAGGAATTTAAGCGTATTCCGGAAAAGCATGGGAAACAAAAAGGGTTTCAGGAGAGGATTTTTATGCGGTATTGCTGTAGATAAAAGCAGCCTGCGTGATAGATTGACCGCAGATGTAACATTAGGGATACGTTCTGCTGATATGATTGACAGAAGTGTTCAGAGAATTTCGATGTATCAAGCACTGGATACCGTGAAAATAGATACGAGCAATAGAACTGTTCGTGAGATAGCGGATGAAATTGTGGCACTTTGATGCTGTCAACTTCCAGTTGACGAATTAATATAGAGGTGAAATTGGAATAACAAGGTGTGGCCTTATATGGAGAGAAAATATTTCATAGATAATTTAAGATGGATGGCAATTCTGTTGCTGTTTCCATTCCATGCTTCGCAAATTTGGAGTGGAGGAGAGTACAGCGGATTTTATATTTGGTCACATACAAATACCGCACTCTATGTATTCTCTACTGCCGTATATCCCTGGTACATGGCTCTTTTGTTTGTGATTGCAGGCATAAGCTGTAAGTACTCGCTCCAAATAAGAACAAACAGGCAGTTTATAGGGGAACGAGTAAAAAAATTACTTGTTCCGTTTTTGTTTGGATTGCTTGTGCTTGTTCCGGTGATGACCTATGTGGCAGAAGTGTTTTTTAATGGATATACAGGTACCTATTTTCAGCAGTATGGTCTGTTTTTCACAAAGGAAACTGATTTGACGGGATATCGTGGGGGTTTTACGCCCGCACATCTTTGGTTCTTGCTGTATTTGTTTCTTGTTTCATTGACAGCAATTTTAATCTTTCTTTTGCAAAAAAAGTATTTGCCTGAATGGAAAGCTGACCATTTACCTTATTTCTGCATGATTCTTTTGTTTGTTCCGGAATGGATAGGTCAGTATATTTTGAATATAGGCAGGAAAAGTCTGGGGCAGTTTCTCATACTGTTTTTGTTCGGGTATTATATATTTTCGGAGGAAAGTATTCTGAAAAAATTGCAGAGGTACCGGTTTGCAAGCCTTTTCCTCTTCGCAATGTCAGGCGGCCTGTACACTTATTTGTACTGCCTGGAAAACATCCGAAACATAGGGATGGTCGGGCTTTACATATTTTACGGATGGACGGGAATTATTGCCCTGATTGGCGTAGGACGGTCAAAGCTGAATTTTCACAGTCGTCTCAGCGGTTATCTGACACGTGCGTCTTTTCCTGTTTACATTCTCCATATGCCAATTCTGGTTGTGGCAGGATTTTTCGTATTGAGATTGCCCATCGGTGTGGCAGGACAATTTTTGTTGATTGTGTTGATTTCGTTTGTTGCAACATTTTTAATATATGAAGTCGTAAAGAGGATTCCTGTCTTACGATTTTTTCTTGGAATAGCAGAACGGAGATTATGAAAAGTTTGGTTAAAGATTCACTTTACGGCTATTGTGAAAGGGACTGGAAATAGAACATAAAAAATATAAAAATTTTACAAAAACAGGTTGAAAATTCCAAATTTTATTGTATAATCAAGATATCATCTTTTTTCAATAGTATCTTTATTAATTTCAACGGGAATCCCGAAAATTTTCAGGCACAGGTGATTGAGAAAAAGAAAACAATCAAGTATAATGGAGGATAGTTTATGGCAAATAATTTAAAATGGTATCAGAAGCATTTTCTGTGGAGGAGACTGCGTATTAACAGGAAATATAAGGATCGCCTGTTTCGCTTCCTGTTCCGGGATAAAAAGGATCTGCTGGAATTGTACAATGCGGTAAACGGGAGTGCTTACAGCAATGCGGATGATCTGGAGATTGTGACCCTGGAGGATGCAATCTTTATGAAGATGAAGAACGATATGTCCTTTATCATTGCGAATCAGCTGAATCTCTACGAGCATCAGAGTACTTACTCGCCGAACATGCCTTTGCGGGGGCTCTTGTACTTTTCCCGGCAGTACGAGGGGATTGTGGCACAGCACAAGGATCAGCTATACAGCTCTAAGCTTATAAAGCTGCCCACGCCGGAGTACGTCATTTTCTACAATGGGAAACAGGAGCAGGCGGATCGGGGAGAATTATTTCTTTCGGATGCCTTTGAGACAGGGCGGGGTTCCGGCTGCCTGGAATGCAAAGCAGTCTTTTTCAATATCAACCGGGGTCACAACCAGGAACTATTGGAAAAATGCAGACGGCTATGGGAATACTCGGAATTTATCGCAGAGGTGAATGAGAACCTGGACCGGAATATGTCTCTCAAAGCTGCCATAATGAAAGCTGTGGACTGCTGTATTCAAAAAGGAATCCTGGAAGAGCTTCTGAGGAAAAATCAAGCGGAGGTGCTGCATATGCTGTTGACGGAATACGATGAAAAGGCCCATATGAGGGGGATCTATAAAGAGGGAGAGGAAGCCGGGTATCAAAAAGGAAAGTTGGAGGGTTACAGCAAAGGAGAAGAGGACGGCTACGCAAAAGGCGAACGGGACGGATATCGGAAAGGGGAGTCCGATCTGTTGGTCAAGCTGGTCCGCCAAAAGCTTGAGCGAGGAAAAAGCATCCCTGTGATTGCCGAAGAGCTGGAGACCGAAGCGGCTGTGATCGAGGAGATTGGTGAGAGGATAAAAAAACATGGCCAAATCTCAGTGAGCAGGGAGGACCATACATCCGATCAAGATAGCCGATTGGTCTTCAAAAACGAGGACTAATTGGCTGCTTTCAAGCAATATAAAATTGAAATTGTGAGGATATTTGGATGCTGAAAAAATATAAGATAGGATTTGATATTTGGGGTGCGTTGCTATTTTTCACTCTTATGATACCCAATTTTATCTGGTTTGCCGTCCCTGCACCAAATGACATATTGAGGGCAGATTCGGTTACTGCGACACTTGATACAGTGGCTTCTGTATGTCAAGTGCTGATGGTCATTTCTTTATGTATATTTGTAAATCGTGAGCGAAAAAAGGTGAGACATTCACGATTAATCATTACCGTAATTATTAGTTGTCTGCTATATTTTGCAAGCTGGGCATTCTATTATATGGGCATCACGAATGGGATTGTCATATTGGGATTGACGCTTCTGCCATGCCTGGTATTTTTCTTCTTTGCTATGGATAGAAAGAATGAAATAGCGGTTCTTCCAATCTCAATTTTTACAATATGTCATTTGGTATATGGAATCGTTAATTTTATTATTTAGCAGATTCCTGTCTGTTGGGGAATTGCAGGAAGCGTAAAACAGGAAGCTATAGAGGAAATCGACTATGGACAGTCAAATACCTCGCAGCAAGCTGCGGGGTATTTGACCCTCGCGGCAGTCGCCAAATGGACATGCCAGCATGTCCGCTTGGCTCGTTGCCCGCGGGAATAAATCTGCATTTGATTCAGGTGAATATGACAGAAAAATCAAACAAACACTTCCCTATTATGACGTATTTTATAAAGAAGTCATAGAGCTGGTAAAAACTCTGCATCACTCCCCGGTAACATGGCTTGACATTGGCTGCGGAACGGGAAAGATGGGGAGTATTGCTTTTGAAACGGTAGAGCTTGAAAAGTTTGTCTTTTGCGATGCTTCCGATGAAATGATACGAATTGCAAAAGAGCGTTTCAGCCGCCCGAATGCGGAATTTTCTGTTTGTGATGTTCAAAATTTAGCCTACGCAAATGAATTCGATGTTATTACTGCGATACAGGTAAACCACTATTTACAGATGCATGAACGCAAATTAGCATTAAGGAAGTGTTATGAAGCACTAAAAGAGAATGGCGTATTCATCAGCTTTGAAAATTTTGCCCCGCTTACGGATGCGGGAAAATCAATTTATTTGGAAAAATGGAAAAGATACCAGATGAAGCAGGGAAAAAGCCCGGATGAGATCAGGAAGCATATAGATCGATATGGAAAAGACTACTTTCCGATTACATGGAAAGAGCATTTAAAGCTAATGAAGAACAGCGGATTTAAAGCTGTTGAAATATTATGGCTTTCCAATATGCAGGTTGGTTTTTGGGGAATAAAGTCAAATGGACATGTCCGCTTGGCTCGCTGCCCGCAGGAATAAGTTTCGGTTTGTTATCGTCCCCCTGCTCACTGAGGGGAGATTTTGAATGGTTTTACAGGAGAGAAAAATGCGAAAGACAGGACAGCCCTCATGGGCAAAGCGTATCTTAAAATTACTGGAGCAGGCAAGGGCGAAAGACCCGGATTTTGCAAGATTTGGGGCGTACAGCCACAAGTATAAGCTGTCACCGCCTGCCAGTGAGGAGACCATACGGGAATTTGAACAGCAGCAGGGCATCCGTCTGCCGGAAGAATATCGGGATTTTCTGATGCTGGTGGGAAATGGCGGTGCAGGCCCTTATTATGGACTTTATGGGGTGGAGACGCTCAAAAAGGAGCTTTGCGATTCCCGTGGCTCTCGTCTTTATCCAGTCCGGGAAGAGCCGGTGATCTATCCGAAGATGAGTGATGAGGACTGGGACAGGGCGGCCGATCCACAGGGCAGGCGAGAGGGGAAAGAGGTGCATCCGTACGCCGGAGTCCTCCCTATCGGCAGCCAGGGCTGCACGCTTATGACAGGGCTGGTACTTACAGGAGACTACCGGGGACAGGTGGTTTATTATGATGAGGATTACTGCGGTCAGCCGTTTTTTGTGCGGGAAAAGGGGTTCCTTAAATGGTATGAACGGTGGCTGCGGGAGGTGATTGCAGGCTACAGCGACGAGGAAATGGGATTTGGGTTGTATTTGGACGGAAATTCCGGCCAGTTGATGGAACTGTACGAGCAGACCGAAGATCCGGAGGAAAAGACGGAGATCATAGAGAGCTGCTATAAATTCGTATCCCTGCCCGGAAAACAGAAGACATTTTTTAAGAAAGCTTGTGCACAGGAAACCGACGTGCAAGTGCGGATGAAGCTCATTAAGCTGCTGGCTCATTTCCATGTGCCGGGGATGACGAAAGAGCTTGAAAAGCTGTGGGAATGGGGAGCGTATGCGGAAGCGGTTTCCATTATCAACTATGAGGGAACCTGGGAGGTGAAAGAAGTATGGTATGAGAGGGTATTTGAGATACTGCTCAGGCTCCGGGGAGAGGGATTCCGGGATGCCTGTCATACCATCGCTATTATGAAAGATTATCCCAATGTCCATGCGGGAAGACTAAAGGATGCCCTGGCCCGAGAGGATCTGGATAATAATGGAAGAATAGCACTTTTCCACTGTATCCAGAAGCTGAAAGGAAAAGAAGAGGTGCTGGATTATTTTCTGCATTATCTGTCCAAAGAGGAAAATCCCACGCTGCTGATCTACGCCGTCTGGTGTACGGAGGGCGTGGATGATCGGCAGCTGCAGGAACTGTATGTACGGCTTATGGACAAGTACAGGACCCATGAAAATGCGGTGTTTGATTATAAAGGCAGCCAGATGGTCTTAAGGGGCGGCGGCTGCATGGGAGCAAGCAGGCCGGAGGGACAGCTTGTGAGCAATCTGATGCGGCAGTTTGACTATTTCGGCCTGGATTACCGGGGCGGCTTTAAGCTTTTGATGGATGGGGGCAGATGGAAAGCGTGGAAACAGCAGAATGGATTTCAGGGAGCATAGCGAATTTAAGAAAGAAAATGTGTGACAATTCTAAGCGGAGTTGTCACACATTTTTTTGGACGGAACCGCAGGTTTGGTGTGAATAGAGAGTGTGCAAAGATAATGCCTGTTTTTTTGGTGGAGTACCGTATGGGCAAGGATCTTGTCCGCCGTTTTGGTTCTCGTCTTAAAGAGATGGGTGGATAGACAGGAAATAGAACGCATATAAAAATGCAATTGATGGACTTGTTATTTGCTGATATATTATTCGTATAGATAATCTAAGAGGAATGGTTAAAAAATAAATTTTAATGGGATGAAAATAAGAATCTTAGAAACAAGGAAAAGCATAAGATTTCGCTTGAGGCAATGGATGTGTATTTTGCAAAGCCGAGGCTTCTGCAGAAGAAGGATACAAAAGATATGGGAGGAATATAGTCAAGAATTTGTCATTTGTATGTGTGGCATCTACACTTGTTGCTTTACTAATTGAAGTCGGAAATATAAAAGAAAAAATGAAAACTTTAATGAGCAGCTGATGGTTAGTATAGATGGGATTGAAAAAGCCCTTAAACAAATAAACAGCCAGCAATATGTTCTAAATATTAATGGAATATATGATGAAAACCTAAGAAGCATCCTTGCAGATTATAGCTTTGAATTTTATGCAGCAAAATTAACTTTAGGAAGAGATTATGATAAAAATGATTTCTGGGGTTTATTTGATGCAATAAAGCAAGATTTAGTAAAGTACATATATAATTGGGTAGACATAAGATATTACAATTATTGTAGATTTAAACCAAATTATTTTTATGGCGATAAAACAGAGATAGTCCGAGCAATGTTGGAAAGTGAGAAAAGTAATAAATAATGCAGTAAGGTAGTTATGATGACTTATGAAAGCTTGTTCTATTATTTATAGCTGCTGGGTTTTCAATTTCTGCTGAATTTGGTGATGTCATCACAGAAAATCTCGAAGCTTCCGGTTATAATATTCTTGTACATAAAGAGTAAAACTACATAAGAAAAAGGAGGACGACAAAATGTCTGCTGTCAATATCAATCAGAATCACTTCCGGAGGAACATACCGGGATGCTGTAAGGAGGTGTAGTCATGGGCTTTTTTAATTTTTTCGGACAAGGGAATATCAATCAGGGCGTGGAGGAATACAAGGCCACTCCCGGTGCCGTCCTGTTGGATGTGCGTACCATTTCGGAATACCGGGAGGGCCATATTCCCGGCAGCAAAAATGTACCCTTGCAGCAGCTTGAAAAAGCGGCCGCCGTGGCCGGGGATAAAGATACCCCTTTGTTTGTATACTGCTACTCCGGCTCCCGCAGCCGTCAGGCAGCCGGGATACTGAAATGTATGGGATACACCAAAGTGAACAACATCGGTGGGATTGCCGCTTACGCAGGAAAGGTGGAACAATAAGATGAAAGTAGTGATTGTAGGAGGAGTAGCCGGCGGTGCGACTGCCGCAGCAAGAATCAGAAGACTGGATGAACAGGCCGAGATCCTCGTTTTTGAGCGTTCGGGGTATATTTCCTATGCGAACTGCGGCCTGCCTTATTACATCGGAGATCAGATTACGGACTCCGAAGAGCTGACCCTGCAGACCCCGGAGAGTTTTTTCTCCCGGTTCCGGGTGAAAATGAAAGTGCACCATGAGGTTACTCGCATCCATCCCGACAGGAAAACTGTTTCTGTCAAAAATCTGGAGACCGGAGAGGAATTTGAAGAGACCTACGATAAGTTGATTTTGTCTCCCGGTGCAAAGCCGGCCCGACCCAGACTTGCCGGTGTGGATATGGACAAGGTGTTTACCCTGCGGACGGTGGAGGATACGTTCCGGATCAAGGAGTACATCAATGAACACCATCCGAAATCTGCTGTTTTGGCAGGCGGCGGCTTTATCGGCTTGGAATTGGCGGAGAATCTTCGGGAGCTTGGTATGGAGGTGACTATCGTTCAGCGTCCGAAGCAGCTTATGAATCCCTTTGATGCAGATATGGCGTCTATGATCCACGGCGAAATGCGTAAGCATGGCGTGAAGCTTGCTCTGGGCCGTACCGTGGAGGGATTTGAGGAAAAGGACGGCGGCGTGGATGTGCTGCTGAAAGATGAAGCACCTCTCCATGCCGACATGGTGGTACTGGCCATCGGCGTTGTTCCGGATACGGCTCTGGCAAAGGAAGCCGGTCTGGAGCTTGGCATAAAGGGCAGCATCGTGGTCAATGACCGGATGGAGACTTCTGTGCCCGATATTTATGCCGCAGGGGATGCGGTGCAGGTGAAGCACTATGTTACCGGCAGGGATGCTCTGATTTCCCTGGCAGGTCCCGCCAACAAGCAGGGCCGTATCATTGCTGATAATATCTGCGGCGGCGACAGCCGTTACTTGGGAAGCCAGGGCAGCTCCGTGATCAAGGTATTTCGCATGACGGCCGCTGCCACCGGTATAAATGAGACGAATGCAGGGAAAGAGGGACTGGATGTGGATAGCGTTATTCTCTCGCCTATGAGCCACGCCGGTTACTATCCCGGTGGCAGGGTGATGACGATGAAAGTGGTCTTTGAGAAAGAGACTTACCGTTTGCTGGGGGCTCAGATTGTGGGATATGAGGGCGTGGACAAGCGGATTGACGTATTGGCTACAGCCATCCATGCCGGATTGAAAGCGACCCGGCTAAAGGATCTGGATCTTGCCTATGCACCGCCTTATTCTTCCGCAAAGGATCCGGTAAATATGGCGGGATTTCTGATTGACAATATTGCCAATGGTACGCTGAAGCAGTGGCATTTGGCGGATGTCCATAAGGTGCCAAGGGACGGCAGCGTTACGCTGTTGGATGTACGAACGGCAGGGGAATTTGCGGCCGGTCATATGGAGGGATTTGTGAATATTCCGGTGGATGAGCTGAGAGAACGGCTTGGGGAGGTTGCCTGCAGTAAGCCGATCTATGTGATCTGCCAGAGTGGATTGCGGAGTTATATTGCCTGCCGGATTTTGGAGGGGAATGGGTATGAAGCTTATAACTTTTCTGGGGGATTTCGGTTTTATGATGCGGTGGTGAATGATCGGGCGTTGATTGAAAGGGCGTATGATTGCGGGATGGATTGTGCCAGAAAAGGTGCTGCCGGGAAATAAGACAGCAGACTTTTCTGCGGTAGGTTTTGGGAAAGAGCAGTTGGGCTATGATGGTATAGGAGTTTATGGTATAATTACTAAAATGGGAGGTTTGAAGAGGATTGACATATCCCAAGCCGGGAGGATGAGGGATAGGAGTATGGGGGAAGTGTTGGAGGAATCGTTATGGCGGGCATAAGGCTTTATTCGGGCGAGTCGCTGATTGGACAGGGGTTAGTGGTCTGTATCAGAAACTCTTGTACATATTTCCGGTCTATTTCTCCGATAGCACAGGTCAAAAAGCCTCGCCGTAGCACCACTACGTCTGCGTTTTTTGACCTGCACTCTCGGAAAAATATCCTCAGAAATATGCACAAGAGTTTCTGATACAGGCCACTAATATCTTACAGGGATTTAGAAAAGCATACTTATCAATGCCGGCATGCCACAATCTATGTGACCAGCCAAAGAGTTTTCCTGAGTACTTATACGGATATTGAGCTTAAATTATCGAATATCAGGGGCTTTACCTTTGGCAGAATACTTCTCTTTTTCCCGTCCGTAACCATATATGGTCAGGCGGAGGAAACGGTAATCGGGCAGCATGGACTGGAAGAAGATGCGTATACATTTACCGGATTTCCCATAAAGAAGCTGAAAGGTTGGTTGAAGCAAGCGGGGGTTCGGGAATTATAATGCGGGAGAGAAATGATGAATCATTCTATTTATATCGCAATTGATTTGAAATCTTTTTACGCTTCCGTAGAATGTGTGGAACGTAAGTTGGACCCGATGACTACCAATCTGGTGGTGGCGGATGTGAGCAGGACGGAAAAAACGATCTGCCTGGCCGTATCCCCGTCCCTGAAAGCGTATGGAATCTCCGGGAGAGCCAGATTGTTCGAGGTGGTGCAGAGAGTAAGGGAGATAAACGCACAGCGGAGCATGTGTGCACCGGGGAGGAGGTTCACGGGAGCGTCCCAGGATGCGGAGGAATTAAAGGAGCATCCGGAGCTTGCAGTTGATTATATTGCGGCTCCGCCCCAGATGGCACATTATATGGAGTGGAGCACAAAAATATATCAGATCTATTTGAAATACGTGGCACCGGAGGACATTCATGTATATTCCATAGACGAGGTTTTTATGGATGCGGCTCCCTATCTGAAAGCAAACAATCTGTCCGTTCGGGACTTTGCCCGGAGGATTATACATGATGTGTTTGAGACAACCGGAATCACCGCAACGGCAGGGATTGGAACGAATCTATACTTGTGCAAGGTGGCCCTGGATATCGTGGCCAAGCATGTAGAGCCGGACGAGGACGGCGTTCGGATTGCAGAACTGGACGAGATGTCATACCGCAGACTGCTCTGGGCGTACCGTCCCCTCACGGACTTTTGGCGTGTGGGAGGGGGCTACGCAAAGAAGTTGGAAGCAAACGGCATGTTTACGATGGGGGATATAGCCAGATGTTCCATTGGAAAGCCGGGAGAATATCATAACGAGGATCTTCTGTATCGGCTTTTCGGGATAAATGCGGAGCTTTTGATCGATCATGCCTGGGGCTGGGAGCCGTGCACCATTGCGGATATCAAAGCGTATAAGCCAAACTCCAACAGCGTGGGCTCCGGGCAGGTGCTCCATTATCCCTATACCTTTGAACAGGCCCGCCTGATCGTGATGGAAATGGCGGATCTTCTTGCCCTGGATTTGATGGATAAGGGTCTGGTGACGGACCAGATCGTGCTTACGGTAGGATATGACAGGGAAAATCTTACGGACCCGGTAAGAAATAAGTCCTATAAAGGCCCGGTTGCGGTGGACCGCTATGGACGGCGGGTTCCAAAGCATGCCCACGGCACAGGCAATCTGGAGCATAAGACTTCACTGGCAAGGCCGATTACGGATGCGGTGCTTGCCTTATATGATAAAATAGTTGATCCAAGGCTGCTTGTAAGGCGGGTGTATCTTACGGCAAACCGGGTAGTGAGCGAGGGGGTCGGGGATAGGGAAGACGCCTTTGAGCAGTTGGATTTGTTTACGGATTATGGGGCAAGGGAGAAGAAGCGGGCAGAAGAGAAAGCGGCCCTGGAAAAAGAAAAAAGGATGCAGCAGACGATCTTGTCCATAAAGAAGAAATACGGCAAGAACGCTGTCTTAAAAGGCATGAATCTCAGGGAGGGTGCCACTACGGCGGACAGGAACAATCAGATAGGCGGGCATAAAGCCTGAGATTAAAGAAACAGACCGGAAATGTGCATAAGGATTTTCGGTACGGACACTGGATTGGCAGGGAATTAAGGGATGAATCACGCAGACGATATGCAAAAGTATACCCTACGGGTACCCCGTAATACATGCCCCTCTGGGGCGGACGTACTTTGTACGTCAAGGTACAGCGACATGATGGAGCTTCCCCATCATACTTCTTCAAAAAGGCCCAGAATGGCTGTGGCAGACAGGGCGGCACAGTTCTCGCCCTTTGCGGCTCTTGGCGGATATGATGCCGCCATTCAGGAGACGGGGAGGTACACGGGGGAGAGGATAGAACTGGATGAGAACAGCAAAGCCATTTTGGATGAAAAATTGCGGCTGCTCATGGAACAGATGCCGGAACGGCCGGAGATCACAATCACGTATTTCCAACCGGATGATAAAAAAGAGGGGGGAATGTATGTGGAGGTCACTGGGTATGTGAAAAAATTGGACCCATATGGAAAGATGATTGTTATGGAGGATGGGACGCAGATCGGGATTGAGCAGATTTTGGATATTGCGGGGGAGGTTGTAAGGGGAAGCTTTTGAGAGTTGCAGCCGGAGAAAATACGAGGGAAGTGATGAGGGAGGACGGCGTTAATATAAGCTATAATCAAAATTCCGAAAACATTTTATGAATCAAAAGGGGGACACAAAAGGCTTTGTTGACATTTCCCAAAAAGCCCTCAGAAGATGAGGTGAAGTTCGCAGAATGAATAAGAATATAAAAGCCATTTTTTATGGTATTAGGTACTGTCTGCCTGGTTTTTGGCCTGTTTCTGTTAAAACAAAGCCGAAAAGAGGATTTTGACGAATATCTTCAAAAAATATGGATAAGAGAGGATTGGGAGGGCGGTAATTATGAAAAGGTTTCTTTTGTGATTCAAAAAATAGGAAATCGTGAGATTGAGGGTATCTTTTCCGTTCGGAACAATCCGGATTTTGATAGGAGGGAGGGAATGTTCAGCGGACATAGAAATGGCAATATGGCAGAATGTTTTTTCGTTGACGCAGACGGAAATACAGGGAATCTTAAAATTGTCCTAATGGGTGACGAGAGAATAGAGGCAGAGGTAGAATATGCGAATGACACTGTCTATTTCAAAAAGGAGCAAATGAGCGACGTTTCCATCTACAGACCCTATCGGATTGCTGATATAGAGGTCGAGGGAACCGAATTTAGAATAAACGAGCAGCTACAGTTTCCGGTTGAACTTGATAATTGGGGAGAAATCCTGGTTACACCCGGATTGTTTGACACAGGGGATCGAACATATCCTATCGTGTTTTTCACGGATAACGCTCAAAATGTTTTGTACAAACTTCTGTTCTTTTCCCAGGTTGGAACGGAAATACAAGATATTGCGGTAAAAGATATGAATAATGACGGGCGTAAGGATATAGAGATTACCACGTATTTTACAGGAGATCAGAAAGGCGAAAACTATCCTATTATTATAAGAGACTATTTCCAGTGGAAAGACGGTTTGTTTTACGAAGAAGAGGATTTTGAAATTCTTGAGCAGAGCAGTAGGGGATAAAAATGATTAGGAGACGGGATATATGAATGGAAAAATATTAAAAGAAAAGGCAATCCCCACAGTGGCCGTTATTCTAAGCCTTGCAGCGGCGTTCCTTTTTTTCCGGCGTTTTAACCCGGAGCTCTTTCTCAAATATGAAAGTGAGCCGGTGTCCCTGGATACGATTCGGGAAAACCCGTCCGTTTCCTATGCCGGAAAGCTTCCGAGGGCGGATATTCCCCGGATTGCATCCATAGAGGAATTTGAGTCCGTCACGGGCAGCCAGTATGTTACACACGTCTGTGAGGAACTGGTGGAAACAGGGATGTACGGGGAGAGGAAATTGGAATCATAGAGGAACAGCAGCTGCTCGATCTGTTTTGCGAGCATTTGGCACCCATTGTCTACAACAAGGCGTTGGATGATGCGATGCATTGGCTAAAAGGACAGGCGGAAAATATTGAAACGGATTATTACCTGCTGTATAAAAATGTTCAATAGACGACCGACGGTTTTTGAAAGGGACGGACAATATGGCGTCCTGCATATTCGGAGACTATGGAGATGGTGATGCATGAAGGAATATATAAGGAACCGGGTACATGAATTGTACTGGAAGGATGATGTCAATTGTGCGAGGACGACAATCATTTGCTTAAGCGAATTATTTGAAACGCCTATCCGGCCGCAGACCCTTTGGTCCGCAGTCGGACTGCATGGAGCCGGCGGCTATCGGGCACAGTGCGGATTGGTGGAAGGCACACTTATGTTTATAGGAATTTATCTGCATGAGCTGGGAAGAGAGGAAGCGGAGATTGTCTCTGCTTGTTATGGGTTTGCTTCTGCATTTGAGAAAGCCTTTGGTTCTCTGCGATGCCTGGAACTGCGACCCACAGGCTTTTCCAAAAGCGATCCGCCGCATATGTGTGAAGCACTGACCTGCAAGGGGATTGCTTTTGCATATCAATATATTTCAGAGCTTGTTAAGCAGGGCATCAATTAAAATTTAAAAAGGAAAGAAGGGTTTGTTATGAGTATGGATTTGAATTTTTGGAAATACAAAGAGGGTGCCGTTCATGATGATGGCAGGGTATATGAACGGGCCTGCTGCGATGGCGAAAGGATGGAGGAACTAGAGGGGCTTCCCATAAAGGAAATTTTGAAAAAGGTTGCTTCTGTCTTTTTTGACTGGACGGCTTTGAGTGACAGTCAGTATGAGAAGGAAGGGCGGGGGTCTTTTGAGATTTTTACAACATCTCAGATTGTGCGGTTTGACTGCTATGGTATGCAGGAGAAGGATATGAACCTGCTTGTGGATATTTTAATTGATTTCGGCTGCCCGTTATATGATCCGCAGATATCTGAAAGGTTTGATGGGTGGACAGATAGATAGTCAGGAGTTTTTTCATTGTGTTTTTTGATTGTTTTTTCAAAGAACTCTTTTTTGATGGGGAAGTTTTGATTTTATAATATTTTTTTGAATTGTATCTGTTCAATGGAAGGGGACGGACGAAAGTGCATTTTTATAGCGGATAATTGAATTGGATGAAATACATCAGTTGGAATTTGGGAGGGTGATAAGGGCATGAATTTTATTGATAAGGCATTTAGTCAGAATTTAACAGGTGATGATTTTTTACAGGCTATGGCAAGTATTTATTCTGAGCCGGAGGTTTATGAAATTCTGAATCAATATCCGGTTTTTGTGTCTGATGTGATTTCAATTATTGATTATGATACTGGTATACAGATGGACGGATTAGATGATGTAATAAATGGCAATTTATGCGGCAGATGTACAGAGATAATAGAGGCTCTTGAGCGTTGCGGAGTAGAAGATGAAGCTGATATATTAAAAAGAGCAAAAGAATTGTATGAATCAGACGAGGACAGTTATGATAAAGAATATGATAATTTGTATCGGCAGCTTGCTGACATTTTCACCAAATCAAACAACATATGGCAGCAGGCACCGGTACGATATATCGTGAAATTGGAGTGGTTTCTTATACTTTCTAAGGACAGGATCGATGATGTATTTGATATCGGAACTAATTTGAATGGCTTAGTCATAGCAAAATCTATAGATTTTTTACTGGAAAATTGGAGTAAAGTTTTGTTTGTTGATATTTATGACTGGTATCAGGGGTGTGATGAAGAGGTACACTAGTGCAGGATTCCTGTACAGACGGGGTACGGGAACGGTGCAAGGTATCTAAAATTTTTAACTATCTAAATATTTCACTTGCCATTTGGTAAAATCTGGAATATTCTGATTTTATCGAATGATTCTAAGCAATTTTCAGATGTTTCTGTCAGAAAAATCCCGTAGATGAGACATTTTGTGAGGAAAGAAAGATATTGTATCAGAAAAGGAAATCCTTTATAATAAAAACAGATGTACTGCTGTTCTTATCTTTTTTTCGGAAATACCCAGTAGGAAAGGAGAACGGTATTGAGCAAAGAACAGGCATTTTTAATGAAACCAAAGGTGGATTTATGCTTTAAGGAATTGATGGAGGATGAAGAGGTCTGCAAAGGATTTATCTCCGCATTGCTGGATATAGAGCCGGAGTACATCCGGAGTACAGAGCTTTTGCCGACTCATCGGAGAAAAGAGCATGAGGAGGATAAACAGGGAATTCTGGATGTCAGGGCATTCGTCCGAACCCAGGCAAAAGGGAAAGAAGGTACTTTTAAGGAAGAAATCCAGGAGGAAGTAAGCCGGATAGATCTGGAAATACGGCTTGCGTCTTTCCCGCTGTGGCCGGAGTGTTCCATATTTTATCTGGCTAAGATGTATGTCGGAGGGATTCAAAAGGGGCAGAGAACTGGGACTGAAAGCCGTAATAAAAATGTGCAGGAATACCCCTATACAAGAGAGGCGACTTGTTCTAGATTAATTCAGGAGTTTTCTATTTCTTCCGAAGAAGCAGAATCGTATCTGGAAAAATATTGGGAAATACAGCCATAAGCTGTGGACCTTAGAGGGAATGTTCGGAAACGCATTGACAGCATAGTATGTAACTTTTGGGAGGAAAATCAATGAATGGGAGCAGCTGTCGGATCCGGTTGGAGACACCTGCCGATTACCGTAAAGTGGAGAATTTGACAAGGGAAGCGTTCTGGAATGTTTATCGGCCCGGCTGCACGGAGCGGTTATGGCAAGGCTCTTTTGGAGTTTTCAATGGAAAAAGCGGCTGATTAGTTTGGCAAAAGAGATCCGAGCGTTTTAAAAGCAGAGTACCATATGCAGGCACTTACAGGATATTGCAGGTGCCTGAACAATCCAAAGTCATACCATAAATAATTTATGTACTAAATAATAAAACTTTGCTTTAGCCTATATAGATCGGGAGAAAATAAAATGTCTGCAGTTCTCACAGAAGATTTGATATACGAGATACGATCTGCCGTAGAAGAAATACCAGAGGGAAAGGTTGCCTCCTACGGACAGATTGCTAGATAAATAAGCGTTAACAGGAGGACATCCATATGGACGAGAGATTAAAAAAGCAACTGGATTTTTCCATGGAGATTGACAAAGAAAAGAACATTTTCCGACAGACCCATTTATCCGGTCACGGAAGAAATGAAAATGATGCGGAGCATGCCTGGCATATGGCAATTATGGCATACCTCTTGCGGGAATACGCCAATGAAGAGGTGGACATAACAAAGGTAATGCTCATGTGCCTAATCCATGACATCGTAGAGATAGAAGCCGGAGATACCTATGCCTATGATGCGGAAAATCTCAAAACCCAAAAAGCAAGAGAAGATGCGGCAAAGGAAAAGCTGTATTCCATGCTTCCTCAGGACCAAAAGCAGGAATTGATTGCATTGTTTGATGAATTTGAGGCAGGCGAGACAGCAGAATCCAAGTATGCTCATGCCATGGACAACCTGCAGCCCCTGATTTTAAACGACAGCAATGACGGAAACGACTGGAAAGAGCATGGCGTGACGGCAAAGCAGGTCTACGGGCGGCAGTCAAGAACAAAGCTGGGTTCGGAAAAGCTGTATGAAGTAACGGACAGCATCATAAAGAAGCACATCAAAAAAGGAAATCTGAAAGAATAGAGACAAAAAGCCACTAATTCCAAAGCTTTCGGGAAAGAAAGATGAGCTTCGAAGACCCATGATGATGCTGGTGAAAGCAAAGGTAAAAAAATAATTTGAATAGTAAAAAAGAGGGCTGCGCCGGCGGCCCCTTTCTTTTTGAACATTTTAATAAAAGAATTGCAACTTTTTCGGACATTCAATTATCTATACATTGTAAAAAGAAAGGAGGCGAAATTCCTTTGAAACAGGAACTATATGAGAAACTGGCGGCCTACATCATTGAAAATCAGGACAAGTTTTACCGTCTGGCTTTCAGCTATGTAAAAAACCAGGAAGATGCCCTGGATGCGGTGCAAAATTCCGTCTGCAAAGCATTGGAGCATTACGAAAGCCTGAGAAACGAGAACGCCATAAAAACATGGTTCTACAGAATCGTAATCAATGAAAGCGTTGCTCTTTTAAATGCAAAAAAACGGCTGGTATTCGCAGATGATGATCAGCACTGGGAAATTCCTTATGAAGAGGCAGGATTTCAAATCCATGACGACCTGTACGATGAAATCAACCAATTGGAGAAAGATGTTCAAAATATCATTAAGCTGAGATTTTATGAAGAATTGTCGCTAAATGAAATTGCCCGGGTTTTAAAAATGAACTTGAACACAGTAAAAGCAAAGCTATACAGGGGCCTGAAGACGCTAAAAGTTAAGATAGGAGAGGAGGAAGCTATATGAAACGCATGAAAGAGACAAAGCAAAAATATGACAGTATTCCCATTCCCGAAGAACTCTCAGAACGGATTATGCTGGAAGTAGAAAAAGCAGAGAAACAGCATCATAAAAACCTGATAAAAGTAAAAAGAAACTCCTATATAAAAAAGGCTGCTGCAGCAGCGGCAGCGACAGCAGTCCTGTTTACGGCAGGCATTAATACCAGCGAAGCTTTCGCAAAGGGAGTCAGCCATATCCCGGTGCTTGGAGCATTGGCAGAAGTTGTAACATTCCGGTCCTATGAGACAAACACAGAGGACTTAAAAATCTCCGTGGAAATCCCAAGCATTGAGATGATTTCAGAAGATTTAAAGGGCCTGGAGAAAGAAGTAAATGAAGAAATCCACGGCTTCTGTGAACAATATGCCAGGGAAGCGGAAGAGAGGGCGGAAGAATACAAGCAGGCATTCCTGGAAACCGGCGGTACAAAAGAAGAATGGATAGAGCACAACATAACCATTAAAGTCTGGTATGAGGTAAAAGCACAGACGGATCAATATCTCTCCCTGGCAGTAATAGGAACCGAAAATTGGACCAATGCATACAGCGAGACAAAATATTACAATTTTGATCTGAAAGCAGGCAAATGGATAACCCTAGAAGACGTTTTGGGCGATCAGTATGCGGAGATTGCAAAACAGAGCATCCGCCGTCAGGCAGCAAAGCGAGAGGAAGAGACAGGAATCGAATATTGGATGGACGAGTGGAAAGGCATAGATGCAGATACAGCCTTTTATATGGACTCTGACGGAGTGCCGGTAATTGTACTGGATCAATATGAGATAGCTCCGGGGGCAGCGGGACAGCAGGAATTCAGGATTTCAGAATGGGAAGAAGAACCGCAGTCCGGGGATAACTATGAAGAGAATGGATATAACTACGTAGACAGCTTTGAAGTACCCCAGGAAGCCATAATCCAATTTGCAGGCATGATAAAAGAAGCCGTTGCCAAAAAGGATATAGAAAAGCTGGCAGATCTGACAGGATTCCCTGTTTATGTAGGCTTTGAACCGGAGGGACAGATTGTAGAAAGCAGAGAAGAGTTTACCTCCCTAAACATAGATCAGCTTTTCACGGACGAAATGATTCGCTCCATAGCAGGAGCTGACGAAAGCAGCTTAAGCCCCAGCATGGCCGGCTTTACCATGTACGACAAGGACGGAGCCCCAAGCATTACCTTTGGAGTGCAAAATGGGAAGCTGGCAGTAAGCGGAATTAATTATTGAAATTCTGACAGCAAATAAGTATAGTATTCAGCAAATAATTAGATACTGTATTTAGGCTTTTGAATGGTAAAAATGCGGCTTATTTGTTGACAGTACTTTTGGATTGTGCTAAGGTAAAAAAGACAAAAGGGAGTAGTTAAAAGGTGCAATCAACATACCCTGACCTATGTGTCATGGTTGCACACTTTCTCACATAAGAAAGAACGAGACTTTTGGCAGAGGATGCCAGAGGTCTCTTTTTTTATCAGTATTCTATCAAGTCTCTAAAAGATGAATTGTCTGCCAAAAATAACAAAGGAGGAGCATTCAATGGAATTTTTATGGGAGGGGTTACTGCAAATCACCTGGCAACAGGCTGTTATGTATGGAATCGGCATTTTGCTCATTTATCTGGCGGTGAAAAAGGGCTATGAGCCGGCATTGCTTCTGCCCATGGGCTTTGGGGCGATTCTGGTGAATCTGCCTTTGTCCGGTGTGCTCAATCAGAATGTAGAGGGAATCGGAGTGGTAAACGGAATCATTGAATGGCTGTTCCAGGTGGGGATCGAGGCATCGGAGGCTTTGCCGATTCTGCTCTTTATTGGAATTGGCGCCATGATAGATTTCGGACCGCTGTTGTCTATGCCCTCCATGTTCCTGTTTGGGGCGGGGGCACAGTTTGGAATTTTCTTTGCCCTGAGCACAGCGGTGCTTTTGGGCTTTGATTTAAAGGATGCTGCTTCCATCGGGATTATCGGGGCAGCTGACGGGCCTACTTCGATTCTGGTGTCGCAGATTCTTCATTCAAGATATGTGGGGGCCATTGCGGTGGCGGCCTATTCCTATATGGCGCTAGTGCCCATTGTGCAGCCCTTTGCCATTCGGTTGGTGACCACAAAGAAAGAACGGAGCATTCGGATGGAGTATATGCCGGGGACGGTGTCCAAGGGGATGCGGATTGCTTTTCCCATACTGACTACTTTTTTGGTGGGGCTGGTGGCTCCCCAGTCGGTAGCCTTGGTCGGATTTCTTATGTTCGGCAATCTGATTCGGGAATGCGGTGTGCTGGGGACGCTGTCAGATACGGCGCAGAATGTGCTGGCCAATTTGATTACGCTGCTTTTGGGACTGACCATTTCTTTTAGTATGCGTGGGGAAGCTTTTGTGAATGTGGATACGCTTTTGATTATGGGGATTGGTTTGATTGCATTTGTTTTTGACAGCATCGGCGGCGTGCTGTTGGCAAAATTCCTGAATCTTTTCCGGAAAAGGAAAGTGAATCCCATGATTGGGGCGGCAGGAATCTCCGCATTTCCCATGTCGGCGCGGGTAGTCCAGAAGATGGCCCTGGAGGAGGACCCGGGAAATATAATACTGATGCATGCAATCGGAGCCAATGTATCCGGGCAGATTGCGTCGGTGATTGCAGGCGGCCTGATTATTGGGCTGGTGTCGGCGTATTTGTAGGTACTACGGAACTTAAATCAGTAGTACCTCGTGCAGTGCCAGAACAATTTATGGACGCAAGTTATTTGCGGCCGGAAATTGTTCTATAATAGTGGTGCTGTTAGAGGTACTACGGGACTTAAATCAGTAGTACCTCGTGCAGTGCCAGAACAATTTATGGACGCAAGTTATTTGCGGCCGGAAATTGTTCTATAATAGTGGTGCTGTTAGAGGTACTACGGGACTTAAATAGGAGGTAAAATGCATGTGGCAGAATTTTTTGATCTCATTGGAAATTATGGGAAAAGGAATGCTTGGAATCTTTGTAGTAATTGGGCTTTTGACTTTGGCAGTGAGTGTGATGGGGAAGCTGTCTCATAAAGAAGAGAAACAGGAGCGTAAGAATTAACGGAAACCTCAGAACTTTATTCCCGCAGGCAATGAGCCAAGTACCATGCTTTTGCTAACTTACAAAAATGTAAGCTAAGAATCAAAATTGTAAGGTAAATCAATGGAACGGGAAAATGAAATCTGATATTCTAATATCAGAAAATAAAGAAAAGGGGTATTCAAAATGAAAGAGATATTAAAAGGAGCAGTAATAGCAACAATCGCAATGACAGTTATTATCATGGTGCAGATGGCATTAACCTATGTATTTTCTTTCCATATTGGAGAGGTATTTTCAAAGGTGGCCGTATCGGTATTGTTCTACTATTGTATTATCAGGTTAGTCCAAAAGAGCAAATCTGCGGCAGCAGCCCAGTAGGCAGCAGACAGCCTTGAGAAAATCTCGCTGTAACCGGGAACTTTCACAATCTGTTTTTTTGGCAGCACGTATTCCAAAGATTTTTGCGAAGTTGTTAAATATTGTTAAATTTTTTTGAAATGCTTGACAAGCAGGCGGTAAAAAGGCATAGTAGAATTAATTGCAGGGTGGGAGTTGTTTCCGCCCTGCCGCTATGTAAAGGGAAAGAGAAGTGAAAGAACGGGAGGGAAACCGCTGTGCGGAGAAGAGACAGAGAGATTCAGGATTTTGATGAGATAGTAGAAGTAATGAGGAAATGTGATGTCTGCCGGATTGCTATGCAGGGAGGGGAATATCCCTATGTAATTCCGCTGAACTTTGGCATGGAAGTGGAAGAAACACAGGTGACCCTGTATTTTCATGGCGCCCTGGAGGGAATGAAGTATGAGCTGCTTGAAAGGAACCCCAAGGTTTGCTTCGAGATGGACTGCGGTCATACATTGTATACGGATATGGAGCGGGGAAACTGTACCATGTGCTATGAGAGCGTAATAGGCTTTGGCGTGGTGGAAGAGGTTTTGGAGGAAGAGAAAATACCGGATCTGGATATTCTGATGGAGCATTATCCGGTTCCGGCCGGCTTTCGGTATAATGAGGCAACGGTGTCGAAGACCAGGGTGCTGAAGCTCCGGGTGGAGCAGATGACGGGAAAGCGGCGTGCAAAATAGGTGGAGAGGGGCGTTAAGTCTGCAGTGCAGGGGATGCTGGAAGCGGAAGTCCGCAGTGCAAAGCAGGGGAAAGCGGTAGCTTTCCCCTGCTTTATGGCGTATACGCACGTTTTAAAATAAAAAAATTATCAGGTTCACTTGAATCATTCAGGGAGGAATAGTAGAATAAAAAACAAGTGATCATACGACAACGGACGATTCGGGAGGTACTTATGCTGTTTAATTCAATGGGGTTTTTGATCTTTTTTCCGATTGTAGTACTGATTTATTTCATTATCCCACGGAAAATCAAAAATATGTGGCTGCTTATTGCAAGCTATTATTTTTATATGTGCTGGAATGCAAAATATGCTCTTTTGCTTCTGACATCTACAGCAATTACCTATATGAGCGGAATTTTGCTGGAACGGGCAAAGGGAAGGTTCTCTTATAAAAAATGGATAGCTGCAGGGAGTTTTTTCTTGAATCTGGGCATCCTGTTTTATTTCAAATATATCAATTTTATGTTAGAGCTGCTGGGGCAGATTTTCAGAGCAATTCACATTGAACTGCAGGTTCCGGCTTTTGACATTTTGCTGCCGGTGGGAATTTCCTTTTATATTTTTCAGGCTCTGAGTTATACCATGGATGTATATCGGGGAGAGATTTATGCGGAAAAAAATTTCTTCCGTTATGCGCTGTTCGTGTCCTTCTTTCCCCAGCTTGTAGCAGGACCCATTGAACGTTCCAAGAACCTGTTAAAGCAGTTGGCACAGCCCAGGCGATTTGAATATGACAGAGTAAGAGAGGGACTTCTTTTGATGCTGTGGGGATATTTTCTGAAGCTTGTGGTTGCGGATCGGTGTGCCGTTCTGGTAAATACGGTTTATGGGGATTATGTTTCTTATCATGGCTTTCAGCTTGTCCTGGCAAATGTGCTTTTTGCGTTTCAAATCTATGGAGATTTCATGGGGTATTCTGTGATTGCCAGAGGTGCCGCAAAGGTTTTGGGCTATGAGTTGATGGAAAATTTTTCCCAGCCGTATCTGGCCTGTACCATTAAGGATTTTTGGAGAAGATGGCACATTTCCTTAAGCTCCTGGCTACGGGATTACCTTTACATTCCCCTTGGGGGAAGCAGAAGAGGCAAGGGGATCAAGTACAGAAATCTCCTGATTACATTTCTTGCCAGCGGCTTATGGCATGGGGCTGATATTACCTTTGTCTTTTGGGGAGCCCTCCATGGCTTATACCAAATCATCGGGGAGTTTATAGAGCCGGCATTATCCAAATGTTATAGATGGCTTCATGTGAATACAGAGAATTTTTCCTGGAAATGTCTGCGGACTCTAAAAACGTTTGTTCTGGTGGATATTGCCTGGGTTTTCTTCCGCTCTGATACACTGACAGGAGCTTTCCGGATTTTGAAACAATCTCTGGATTGGAGTAATACCGGACTTCTGCTGAACAACGGCCTTTATGAGCTTGGGCTGAATGAAAGAAATATGTCCATTTTGCTGGTGGCTCTTGCGGCATTGGCCGTTCACAGCGTTATGAAGGAGCTGGGCATTAACATTCTGGAACGGCTGTCTGGGCAGAATGCCGTCTTCCGCTATGCAGTTTACTGGGGAGCCGTACTCTTGATTACATTTTCACTGGATATTACCGGACAGGAATTTTTATACTTCCAGTTCTAAAGTGTACCCTTGGCAGGGAGCCGCTTTGGAAATGCAGCCAGTATGTCAGAATAAAAGGAGAGCTATGAAAAATATTGTTAGACTAATGATAAAGAGCATCTGCGTTATGCTGCCTATGATTGTTATTTATGCATATACATGGATGAATCCTATGGGATTTATGGATGGAGAGACACCTCATTATCTGTGGAATAAGGAAAAGGTAAATTCGCCGGAGGATTGGTATTACGACACCATTATTTTGGGAGATTCCATGGCAAATGCCGCCTATATGCCAGAGATACTGTCTGACACGGTCATCAATCTTTCTCTGGGCGGAATGACGCCTGTAGAAAATTATTATGTGCTCCAGGACTGGCTTACGACCCATTCGGCTCCCAAAGTTTGTTACATTAGCTTTCAGGATGCGCACCTGCTCATGGAGGATTGTTTCTGGACGAGAACCATGTATTCCCATAGGTTCCGGCCAGAGCAAAATCTGGAAATGGTGAGACTTGCAAAGATTTTCCATGAGCCTACGATTATTACCGACAGCTATAAGTCTGATTTCATTTCCTATGAGCTTCGCCTGCCCAATAAGTATATAGCGGCCATTATGAATTCCGGCTTTAACCAGCGGTATGAGGAAAATCTGGAGACACAGAGGAAGGATGAGCTGCACAGAGGCCGTTATATAGCCAGAGAAGCGGAAGGATTTGAGGGAGGCAAAAAAGGAGTTCTGGAGGAATTTTACTTAAATCCGCTGTTTGAGGATTATTACAGAAGGCTTATTGGATTGTGCGTGGAAAATAACATTCAGGTAAGGATTGTGAAGCTGCCCCATTCGGATAACATAAGCTTTACAGATGAGTACAAGGCGCAGGTTTACGAATTTTATGAGAACTTGAAAAAGGATTTTCCAGGGATAACTGTGGATTGGATTGTTGCCTATGACAGACAATGCTTTATTGATGCAAATCACCTGAACAGTTATGGAGCTTTACGCTTCAGCAGTGAAATAAAGAAGCTCTATCCGAAAGACTTTGGCAGCGAACCATTGTCCCCAAGTCAGGCAGAGGCCATTGACGATTCTATGCTCCATGTAAAGAAAGGGGAGCAGCTTGCAGAATGGATTTTGGGGAGAGACTATACGCTCTTTTTACATAACGGTTCACAGGTATATTCCATTTCGGGGCTGAATAACCGGAAGGGGGAACGGGAAGTCTGTCAGTTGGAAAATGGACTTACGGTATGGATGGAGCCTTCAAATGCATGGGAGTGGGAGGAGCCTGTCATTGGGGATCTGAACATTGTAGCGGTTGACAATTATAATAAGAAAATTGTGTTCCAGAAAGCCTTTTGGCAGGAAAATGAATCTTATGTTTTGATAGAATGAAAGTATAGGGAATGCAAATAAGAAAAGAAAAGGAATAGATAGATGGCAAAGATACTCCTTGTAGAGGATGACAAAAATATAGTAGAAAACTTAAGCGCCGTATTGGGCGGCGAAGGCTTTCAGGTTCGCTCTGCATCCGGACAGAAAGAGGCTTTGGAAGCGGTAGAGCAGGAGAGCTTTGATTTGATGCTTCTGGATGTGTCCTTAAAGGATGGCAATGGCTTTGCGGTTTGCTCGGCGGTAAAGGGGAGTAAGGAGCTTCCGGTGATTTTTCTCACAGCATCCGGAGATGAATACAGCGTGGTGACGGGGCTGGAACTGGGAGCGGAGGATTATGTCAGTAAGCCTTTTCGTCCAAGGGAGCTGGTATCCCGGATACGAAGTGTCCTGCGCCGCTGCGGGAAGACGCAGGCAATACTGGAGATTGAGGATCTGCGGGTGGATACGGTACGGGCGTTGGTGACAAAGGGCGGACAGGAATGCTTTCTGTCTGCACTGGAATACCGGCTTCTTCTGTTTTTCCTGAATCACAAGGGCATGATCCTTTCCAGAAATCAGTTGTTGGAGGAGATTTGGGATGCCGCAGGGGAGTTTGTCAATGACAATACTTTGACAGTTTACATTAAGCGCCTGCGGGAAAAGATTGAGACGGATCCCCAGAATCCGCAGATTATTCGAACAATTCGGGGAATGGGGTATAAGCTGGGAGAATGATAGAATGTTTCTGCATTTTGTGTAAAGGATTCTAAAAATTGTGCAGGATAGGATATGAAAGCAGTACGACAGAGCTTAGAATGGAGAAAGGGCTATGGGTTTTTTGCGAAATAAGGAAATAAATAGGCAAATATGGATATCCCTGGCATTCCTTGTTTCTGTTGGATGCCTAGGAGGATTTCTTTTTCCTGAGAATTTATCCTGTGTTGTTTATGGGGAATTCGGCAGTATGGGAATCATTTTTATCTGGCTCTTTTTCACAAAAAAACGGTATGACAGGCTGAAAAATCTTGCGGCGGATGCGGATCGGATGCTTCATGGGGAACGAAATCTGAATTTCACCAGTTATCAGGAAGGGGAACTGGCGATTCTGGCCAATGAGGTGGAAAAGCTGCTGCTGCGCTTGACGGAGCAGTCGGATACGCTGCTTAAGGAGAAACGCTACTTAAGTGATTCTCTGGCAGATATTTCCCATCAGCTTCGGACGCCCCTTACCTCTCTGCATTTGCTTCTGACCAGGCTTTTGGAGGAGACGGATGAGAGTGGGAGACGGCGTTTGGCTTATGAGGGAGGCCGGCTTTTAGACAGGGTGGACTGGCTGGTGAATGCCCTGCTTAAGATCTCGAAGATTGATGCGGGGACTGCCGTATTTGCCAGAGAGCGGGTGGATGCATCCAATCTGGTGGAAAATGCCATTGGCCCTCTTGGGATTCCCATGGAATTGCGTGAGCAGACGGTTGTGAAAGAGATAGATGACCGGGCGGGGTTTGTGGGAGATGCTGCCTGGAGTGTTGAGGCTCTTGGGAATATTTTCAAGAATTGCATGGAGCATATGGGGCAGGGGGGAACTCTGTGGATTCGTGTGGAAGAAAATCATTTGTATACGGAAATTGTTATTGAGGATAATGGTCCGGGGATTGATCCGGAGGATTTACCTCATCTTTTTGAGCGTTTTTATAAGGGAAAGGATGCTTTGGATTCCAATGTGGGGATTGGCCTTGCTTTGGCGCGTATGATCGTGTGTGCTCAAAATGGGACTTTGAAGGCGGAGAATCGGACGGAGGGCGGCGCGCGGTTTACCATGCGTTTTTATAAAGGTGTGGTGTAAGGCTGCTTTATGGATGTGAGGGGAATTGGCTGCTGTGAACAGCGGCGGGAATTTTAATAGGATAGAGGGAGGTTTTGTAAGCTTTTGGGAGGAGGGGGTTATAAATTTATTCTTATGTGACAATTTTGTTATTTTGGTGTCACTGGAATGTCATTGTGGGGCGCTATACTCCTGTGGTGTAAGGAGGTATTCTTGAAAGCTTTTATATAAAGAATTTTGGAGAATACTCAAAGGATGGATTTTAGGAGGAATATCATGGAGTTGTTGAAGGTGGAGCATCTTTCGAAGGTGTATGGCAAGGGTGAGAATGAGGTACGGGCGTTGGATGACGTTTCTTTTTTGATTCAGCAGGGGGAGTTTGTGGCGATTATTGGGCCGTCGGGGTCCGGGAAGTCTACGCTGCTTCATATTTTGGGCGGGGTGGATCGGCCTACCTCGGGGCATGTGTATCTGGATGGGAAGGATGTTTACAGTCAGAATGAGGAGCAGCTTGCGATTTTTAGGCGGAGGGAGATTGGGCTGATTTATCAGTTTTATAATTTGATTCCGGTTCTAGATGTGGAGGAGAATATGACGCTTCCGGTGCTGATGGATGGCCGGGAGGTGAATGAGAAGAGGCTTAAGGAGCTTCTTCATACGCTGAACCTGGAGGGGAGGAAGAGGCATCTTCCCAATCAGCTTTCCGGGGGACAGCAGCAGAGGGTATCCATTGGGCGGGCCCTTATGAATGCTCCGGCCATTGTGCTGGCGGATGAGCCTACAGGGAATCTGGATTCCAAGAACAGTCAGGAGATTATGGAGCTTTTAAAGCTGTCGAATCAGAAGTATGGGCAGACCCTTGTGGTGATTACCCATGATGAGAATCTAGCTTTGCAGGCGGATCGGATTATTTCCATTGAGGATGGAAAGATTGCAAGAGATGAGGTGATCCGCAGATGAATGTGTTTACACGGACCACCATCAAGACATTGAAGAAAAACAGGATGCGAACTTTGGTGACGGTTATCGGGATTATTCTGGCTGCGGCTATGCTGACGGCTGTTACCACTTTTATTTCAAGTTTGCAGCATTATATGATTGAATCGGTTATTTTGCAGGCAGGGAACTGGCATGGGGCTGTCTATGAGCTTTCCGGGCAGCAGGCTGGGGAGATCCGAAAGTCGGATGAGGTGGAGGAGTCGGAGACGTTTCAGGAGATCGGTTATGCCGTACTTCCTGGTGTGAAAGAGGATGAGATGAGTACAAGGCGTGCTCCTTATCTTTTTGTTCTGGGGATGGAAGCGGATCAGAGTCTTTTGCCCCTCCATCTGCGGACGGGGCGTATGCCGGAGAATGGCAGTGAGCTTGTGGTAAGTTCTACGGCTATGAGTATCGGAAAGGCGGATATTGCTCTGGGGGATACTCTGACTTTGGAGATTGGCAGACGTTTTACCACAGATGAGGAGCACGGCGAGCTTACTCTGTATAATCCCATCATCCGAGAGGAAGTGGAGGAAGGGAGCCTGGAGGCCCCCATGTTGGCGGAGGAACTGGTTCCGGAGATGACACGCACTTATACGGTGGTGGGGATTGTGGAAAGTCCGGGATTTTTGGATTCCAACAGTTCAGCTTATTATGCCATTACCATTGGGGATAAAAATCCTTTGGAGGGCAGCCGTTTTGCCTGCTATTACAGGTTGCACAAGTCTTCGGATATTTATCGGTTTACGGATGAGCATATGGCGGGGAGCTCCTATGCTACCTACAATTCGGAGCTGCTTCGCTATCAGGGGACTTCTTCCAACCGGCCTTTTATGCAGATGCTTTATGGATTGGCGGCGATTTTGATTCTTCTTATTATGACAGGGGGGATTTCCCTGGTTTATAATTCTTTTGCGATCTCTGTCAGTGACCGTACCAGGCAGTTTGGGATTCTGGCTTCTGCCGGCGCAACGCCTAAGCAGCTTCGGGGCATGGTGTTAAGGGAGGCTCTTCTGGTGAGCGCTGTGGGGATTCCGGTTGGAATTGTAAGCGGCATTGGCGGGATTGGAGTTACCCTGCATTTTACAGGAAATGCCTTTTATTATCTCTATGCTTCGGCAGGGAAGATGCATCTTCATGTATCCTGGCTGGCAGTTCTGATTGCGGGTGTTACGGCTCTTATCACAGTACTTATTTCAGCATGGATTCCATCCAGGCGTGCGGCCAGGGTGTCGCCTATGGAGGCCATTCGCCAGTCCGGGGATATCCGGGTGCCGAAGAAAGTTGCAAGGAAGGGAAAGATTGCTTACCGTTTCTTCGGATTGGAGGGAATGATTGCGGGGAAGCATTTTTCCAGGAGTAAAAGGCAGTATCGAACTACGATTTTTTCCCTGTTTATCAGCATTGTGCTGTTTATTTCCGCAAGCTCTTTTTCAACTTATTTGAAAAGCAGTGTCGGTACGGTACAGAGTACGCCAGAATATGATATTTCCGTGTATATTGAGGAAGGTGAAAATAAAGGGGAGGCGAAAAGGCTCCTGGAGGAGACGGGGAATATAAGCGGCGTCGACAAGGTGCTCTATGTAGGGGGTAGCAATATGGACGTATATCTTGATCCCGAACAGGTGACAGAGGACTACCGGGAAATTTTGAATGATGATATGGCAGGATACGGAAATATGGAAGGGCACCGTCAGGAGGATGGCAGGCTTGTGCTTTATGATTCCCGGATTCTGGTTTTGACGGATGGAGATTATGAGGAGTATGTGAAGGAGCTGGGGCTTTCAAAGGAGGAATATCCGGTTTCAGGGGACTCCAAGGTGATTGCGCTGAATCAGCTCCAGGGATATATTTCAGAGCAGCAGCGTTACCGGCTTTTTGACATCTTAAAGGCTCCGGGACAGGAGATTGAGATGATGCTCACGGATTACGAGGCGCTTACAAAAGCTCAGGAGAGAACGGGGATGGACCAGAAGCGGGAGGACTTCCAGATTCCCGTGAATGTGACCGTAGGAGTATTTGCCGAGAGAGCGCCTATGAATCTCTATGGGGAATGGGGCGGAGGCTTTTCCGTTATTCTTTCAGAGAGTATGTTTGACAGCCTGGTTGGATCGAATGCGCTTGATCTGAGAAGCATACAGCTTTATATTCAGGCGGAGAATCACCAGCAAGTGGCGGAGCGTCTGGAGGAGCTTTCTCTCGATGGCAGCTTTGACAGCTATTTCTTTGTGATGAATGAGGCGGAGGGCCGCCAGACACGGAAGAATCTGATGATGACTATGGATGTGTTTAGCTATGGGTTTATTACTTTGATTTCCCTGATTGCGGTGGCCAATGTGTTTAATACCATTTCTACGGGCGTGCTGCTTCGGAGAAAGGAGTTTGCGGTTCTAAGCTCCGTGGGTATGACGCCTGGGGGACTTCGGCGAATGCTGAATTATGAATGTGTCCTGTATGGGTGCAAGGCGCTTCTCTATGGGCTTCCGGTGTCGATCTTTGTTACCTGGCAGATTTACAGGGTGGTGGAGAGAAGTATGGATACGGGGTTTTATGTTCCGGTGACTAGTATTCTGATTGCGGTTTGCAGTGTGTTTCTGGTGGTGTTTGCTACCATGATGTATGCCAGGAATCGGATTAAGGGGGAGAATATTATTGACAGTATCAGGCAAGAGAGTTTGTAGGGAGATTCCTTCTCTGGTGGGCAGTGAGCCAAGAAGAGGGGAGAAATAGTTTACTTGACAGCCTGACAACAGAAAAAGGGGCTGTCGGGAGATAAGACATCAGCCATTTCTATACCCTGTGTTCGGACGGTTTGTGTACATTTTGTCTGCTCTGTACGGACATTAAAAGGCAATATCCGTACATATCAGACAGCCTGTACACAAACAGCCGGACACTGGGTATCAGAAAAGTCTTCTGTCTTATTTCCCGACAGCCCCCTTTTTCATATATTATGGTACGCTTTGTAACCATTCAGTACAGACAGAAGCCCAGTTTGCAAGGCGAATCTCACAGAATATGTTTTTTCAACAGCGAAATAACTTCATCAAGATTAATCGGCTTGGCGGTATGTGCGTTCATTCCGCAGGCCAGACAGTGCTGGACATCTTCTGAGAAGGCATCTGCCGTCATAGCAATAATTGGAATGGTTTTGGCGTCCGGACGATCCAGACTGCGAATTGCTTCCGTGGCTTCGTAGCCATTCATAACAGGCATCCGCACATCCATAAGAATTGCGCTGTAATATCCCGGTTCGGATGCCTGGAATTTTTCCAGACAGAGTTGTCCGTTCTCGGCCCAGTCTAACTGCAAACCGGCGTCAGACAATAATTCATCCAGAATCTCCCAGTTTAATTCATTATCCTCTGCAGCCAGCAGATGATATCCTGCTAAATCTATATCTTTGTCTTCCTCATCCTCATCGGTTTCCAAATTCATATATTTCTTTAATCCGTGGAATAGCGTGGATTTGAACAGGGGCTTTGCAATAAAACCATTGATTCCGGCGTCTCTCGCTTCTCCTTCAAAGTCATCCCAGTCATAGGCGGAGATCAGGATAATCGGCATATCTTCACCGACGATTTTTCGAATCTGCCGGGCAACCATAAGGCCGTCCATACCCGGAAGCTTCCAATCCAGCAGAATAATCTGATAATCAGTCCTTGTCTGATGATGCTTGCGAACCATCTCCAGGGCCGTTTCTCCGCTCAGAGTCCAGTCGGCTTGAATGCCGATAGATTTTAGGGCATCCACTGCCGTACGGCACAGGGTTTCATCGTCATCAACCACAAGCATCATCCATGGGGGAAGAACCATGTCAATATCCTGTATATCAGCCTTTTCCAGATCCAGAATTACATGAATTTCGGTTCCCTTATTTGGTTCGCTCTCTACAGTTATGGTTCCGTCCATGGTATCTATGATATATTTTGTGATTGCCATGCCAAGGCCTGCGCCTTCTGTCTTCTGTACCCGCTTGCTGTCAGCTCTTGAATAAGAATCGAAAATATGTTCGAGAAAATCCGGCGCCATGCCGATTCCATTGTCTTTTACCTTAATATGAGTACGGATATATTCACTGCCTTTGGGATCCGGGGCATCTTCCTGGAATAAGGACAGTTGTATTGTGCCGCCTTCCTGTGTATATTTCACTGCGTTGGACAGCATGTTCAGCAGGACTTGATTTAAGCGGACACTGTCGCAGTACACATCCTCTGCCACAATATTATCAATATGGACATTAAAATTCTGGTTTTTGGCTTTGACCTGTGTCTGTACAATGCTGACAATTCCCTCCACCACTTCCCGCAGGGAGATCTGTTCCTCTGTCAGAGTCATTTTTCCGCTCTCGATTTTTGACATATCCAGCACATCATTAATAAGTCCAAGAAGATGCTTGCCGGAGAGAGCAATTTTTTTCAGACAGTTTTGCACCTGATCCATATCGTCAATATGTGCCGTGGCAATTGCCGTCATACCTACGATTGCATTCATAGGCGTACGAATGTCATGACTCATATTGGAAAGAAAGGTGCTTTTTGCTTTTGTGGCAGCCAGGGCGTCCTGACGGGCTTCCTCCAGATCTTTAAGCTGCTGGCGGGTCATACGAAAATAGACATAAAATATAGCAATAAGTACGATAATAATAAATGCTGTTACAAGCAATGTGGCAGCTGTTCGCTGCCGATCCAGTGACTCTACCGTTTCATTCAGGACACCGAAAGGAAGTATAGTCACCAGATGCCATTCTGAGTAGGGCAGCGGGGTACAATAGATCTGCTGGCTGCTTCCGCTAAGGCTTAATATGGCAGAAAAAATTTCCCTTTTTTCCATGGCAGAAGTAAGATTTTGAATATAAGTGCTTATTTGCTGGCGGTCATTACTTGAATACCGCTCATACATACTGCTGAAATAATCCGTATATTCATCTGCCATATCGCTTACGATAAAGCTGCCGTCTTTTCGGATAATATGGGAATATACAATGGCATTTTCTTCGTCTGTGCCCAGCATGGTACTGATGTACTCTATGGGAACAGCCGTCACCATAGCCATACTTGTTCCTCCGTCTGCCATGGGATAATTTGCTTTGACACCGAATATAACCACACCATTGCCCATGCTGTCCATGCCCACGGCAACCTTTTTTTCACCAAGCATTAAGGATTCAAAGAAGGGCTCCGGATCCACAAGCTCGATGGGATCACCGGAAAGCATCTGCAGGGAGCCGTCCTCCGAACAGAGAGCCAGATAATTAAAGCCCCTGATACGGATTCGGTAGATTAGCTCTTCATACAGATCATCCGTCTCAGCGGGAACTACTTCCGTTACGGCTTCCACCTGTTCCAGCTTTAAGTCGATTAGCGTTCGGAAATGTGCGATTATATGATCATTGATACCCGCCATATAGAGGTCACCCACTTGATTGATGGATTCCTCGCTTATTCTGCTCATGTAGTGTCCAAGATATGTAAATGCCGTTATGCTGATTACCAGAAGCAGGACAAAACTCCCGATTAAAAAATATGTTGTGAGGTTCTTTTTCTTGCTTTTCATATCCATGTGAATCTTTTCCCTTTCTGATCGGCTTGCTTTTAGGCAAATATAAATAAATCATCAGTATTATTAAGGTAAAATCCTTTTTGCGTTTATATTATTAGAATTATATCAGATTATGGGATAGAATTCTAGTGGTTCGTTGCTGTATTTTATTTTACAGTTAAAGAAAAGAGTAGTATAATAGCAATATACAGAAATTGTGCAGGAAATATATATGCTGAATGTTATTGAGAGAAGGGAATGCAATGAAAAAATGGAAGTATAGATTAAAAAAAGGACTGGCGTTGATACTTTTGGCAGCGGTGATTGAAAGCAGTACAGAGACAGGGACGCTGCATGCGTGGGCCGGAGCACAGAATGGCGGTTTGGCAGCGGATGAGGACTTTGCTGAAACAATTCTATTGGAAGAAGAACTGCCGGATCAGGATGAACTGCTGGAAGGGTATCTGTATCAGAGGGCTTATGAGGAGCTGGACCAGGAAACGGCGTTCTATGGGAACCTGGGTGCAGCAAGGCTGACGGGGGATGAAAAGGCTATTTATGAGGCGCTGAAAGTCCATGCAGAAGAGATTGCGGCAGGGAGGAAGATTTCCTCGGAAGTTACAGTGAGCGGTTTTGCATCACTTAAAAGCTCACAGGTGGAAGAAGCGGTAAGAAAGGTTATATCATATCTATTAATGGACTGTCCCTATGATTTGTACTGGTATGACAAAACGGCCGGATATAAAATCACATGGGGGCCGAAGAATAACGATGCCCTAGCTGAATATATAACCTTTTCCTTAAAGGTTGCTATGGACTATCAAGGAGCTGACAGCTATACGGTAGATCGTTCAAAGACAGGGGCTGTGGATAAAGCAGTAAATACGGCACAGAGTATTGTCAAGAAATATGAGAATCAGTCAGATTATAATAAGCTGAAGGCTTACCTGAAAGAAATCTGCGACAGGGCTGCTTACAATACAAATGCAACGGTAAGCGCCACCCCCTATGGCAATCCTTGGCAGTTAATATGGGTATTTGACGACAATTCAAATACCAATGTGGTATGCGAGGGCTATTCCAAGGCATTTCAGTATCTGTGTGATCTGTCCTTTTTCAGCAATGCAGCCTGCTATACAGTTACCGGAACAATGGACGGCGGCAAAGGCGCCGGCAGCCATATGTGGAATATTGTGACACTGAACGGCAAAAGTTATCTGGTAGATGTGACGAACTGTGATACGGGGACAATCGGAGCATCCGATAAATTGTTTTTGACCGGTACAGATGGCTCCATAGAGAATGGATATACATTTTCTATCAATAATAGGAAAATCAGCTACAAATACAGTGGGGATCAGCAGGGACTGCTGGGAGATGTACTTAAGCTGGCCGAAAAGCCGTATGAGGAGGACCCGTCTCAGGAATTGAAGATTCAAGCGCCCACAGCAGGAGATGTGACCTTTGGCGATGCGGTAAGCGAAAACATCCTTCGGGGCGGCTCTGCGGAAAATGCAGGCAATCAGAGAGTGCAGGGTAAATTTAAGTGGTCAGATGAAGTGACTTCTTACGGAACTGTCGGAAAAAATTCATTAAAAGCAGTATTTATCCCGGATGACTCTCAATATAATGCTGTAAATGTTTTGGTGGAGGTAACGGTAAAAAAGAAATCGATCACAGTCAAAGCAGATCCTCAGAGTAAAGCTTATGGTCAGCCGGATCCGGAATTAACCTATACAGCGCAGGGAGTTGTGGAGGGCTGTCCGTTAGCGGGCGCTCTGGAGCGTCAGAACGGTGAGAGCGTCGGAAGCTACAGCATCCTGCAGGGAGGACTTACAGAGCAGGAAAATCCCAATTATACCATTGCATTTACAGGTAATACACTGGAGATTTCTGCCGGGGACTGCATTGTGGCTGTAAATGAAAAGCAGAATATTCGTCCGGGAACGGGAGACTTTATTGAACCGAAGTTTACGGATGCGGAGGGAAACAGTGTTGAGGGAACGCTCACTTACACCTATAATAACAGAACATATACTACTTATGAAGCGTTGAAGACAGAGCTTGCAAAGCTGCCGGAGGACAGAAGCGGAACAATTTCCTATGCCTTTCAGCCAAAGAACAGCGATTACAATGCAAAGAATGGTACAATCGAGTTCACGGTGAAGTTGATTGAGTTTTTGGTGGGCAGCGCTCCGGCCGCAATCGATAATGCAGTGACTATCAAAAATGATGCGGTTTATGGCGACTCCTGGGCGGATATTGTAAAGATTGGAAATATTACTACAAAAGTGGGCAGCAGTACGGATAGTACCCCGGGACATTTTACACTGAGTAAGAGCGGCATGCCTGAGGCTGGGATGGGACAGAGCTTTCAGGTTCTTTACAATGGCACAATAGACGGAAAAGAGTATGCGAATGAGATTGTCTGTTCCGGCAGCGTGGATGTGAAAAAGCGCACCGTTATCGTGGAGGCCGGAAGCTGTAAGATCAGTAAGGTTTATGATAAGACGCGGGCTCCGGGAACAGCAGTAGGTGATCTTGCGCTCCGGAATATCGTGGTGGGTGACGAAGGAACTTTGGACATTACAGTAACCCCTGCGGCCTATGGGGATCCCAATGTAAGCGGTCAGGATAAAGTAACGGCAACGCTTGAACTGGATGGTTTAGGAGCTAAGAATTATGAGCTGGGCAGCAATAGCCTGGAGATTCCGGGTGAGATAACGCCGAAAGCCATTACTCCAACGGTGAGTGTTTCCGGAAGCTACAGTTATACAGGCAGCGCTGTCACCCCTGCATTGACCGTGGCGGACGGTTCGGACGTTCTGGCACAGTCAGATTATGACATGGTGCTCAGCAATAACAGAGGCGTCGGAACAGCGAAGGTGTCTGTTAAGCCGAAAAACGGGGGCAACTACACATGGAGCCCTGCTGTGGAGGCTTCTTTTGTTATTGATAAAGGAAGCTATGCAGGAACAAAAAACATGTCTGTATCGGCAAAATGCGGTTCATCTGCCTCCTTTAGTGTATCATCCCTGTTTCCGGCCGGCTATAAGCTTGGAACC
Source organism: Candidatus Merdisoma sp. JLR.KK006 (assembly GCF_036941035.1). Classification (NCBI taxonomy): domain Bacteria; kingdom Bacillati; phylum Bacillota; class Clostridia; order Lachnospirales; family Lachnospiraceae; genus Candidatus Merdisoma; species Candidatus Merdisoma sp. JLR.KK006. The sequence continues at coordinate 46,783 of NZ_JAYMNS010000010.1, forward strand.
ATCCGTGTAGAGGATCGGGATCAGATCTTTACAAGTACGCCAACGCTGAGCGGCGCTAATATATCCTACAGCATGGTGAATGACAATGCAAAAGCGGGAAAGACAGCGGTAATCACCATACCAATAACAGAATCAACAGATTATCAGGCTTTTGATGTGACAGTTACAATAACGGCATTGTCGGCGGATCAGAATTCAGGTTCAGGAAGCAACAACAGCAATAACAGCAACAGCAGCAATAATAATAACAATAATAATAACAATAATAATTCATCTTCAGGCTCCGGGGGAAGTGCAAACGGTTCAGATAATGTACAGTACAGCCTGTCAATGGAAACAGGAATCGCTCAGGTACCCCAGACGTTCAGTGATATTGAAAGTCTGAATACAGCAGCAAAAATTGAAGCCCAGATAAAGCAGGAGCTCCAGAAGAAAGCGGCAGGCGTTACTCAGGAACGGATTGCGGTTTATGATGTTACTCTTATGGTAAACATCAATAATGCCGGATGGAAGACGGCGGATAAGGATAATTTCCCAAAGGATGGCTTAACTGTGACCATTCCTTATCCCAGCGGGACAGACCGAAATAAACATGATTTTATTGTGAGCCATATGTTTACGGAAGGGATGAACGGACATAAGCCAGGAGAGATTGAATACCCTTCGGTGACAAAGACCGCAGACGGACTGCAGTTTAAGGTTAACGGTCTGTCCCCGGTTTCAGTTGGATGGGCAGAGACAGGAAAACTGAATACGGCAAGCACGGGTACAGGCGTCAATAGCCCCAAGACAGCCGATGCAAGCCCTGTTTTAGCATATCTGCTGCTGATGTTTTTGTCTGCGGGTATGTTTGGGTATCTGTGTGCTGCCGGGTACAGAAGGAAGTATAGATAAACAATTACAAGATTGAGTTTAAATTTAAGGAATCAGCCTTGTGAAAAATCACCATTTTCATAGGGCTGATTTCTGGATATTTGCAGAAAGTTAAAAGAAGATGCCTCTGCATATATTTTATATTGAAGGCAAGAGCGTGTATTATAAAAATTTAAGAATTGTTTTACACTTCTTTCATTGATTCGCAGGTTTCTAAGTGATACACTGCCTTTTAGTCAAATATGCATATTTAGCCCGTTGTTTGCAAAAATAAATGAGAAGATATTAATTTCTGTTTACAAAAAGGAGAAAATCCGTGAAGGAAGTAAAAAATCCCAAAAAACCATTTCTGTATTACTATGTGATTGTCTTGTTGGTAATGATTCTGCTGAATACACTGTTTATTCCAAAGGCGCTGTCCCCCAAGGTAACTCAGGTAGGCTATGATACTTTCCTGAATATGATTGATGCAAAGCAGATCAAAGAGGTTCAGGTGGAGGATAATCAGATTATCTTTTCAGATACGGCAGAATCTACCAACTATTATAAAACGGGTATTTTTAATGATCCCAATCTGGTAGACCGTCTTCATGAGGCCGGAGCGGTATTTGGAACAGAGATTGTGGAGGGGCCTTCTCCCTTGATGTCTTTTTTGGTTTCCCTGCTTCCCTTTATCATCATGATTGTCATCGGACAGCTTTTGATGCGCAGTTTCACAAAGCGTATGGGCGGTCCTATGGGCAATGCCATGACCTTTGGGAAGAGCAATGCCAAGATTTATGTGGAATCCACTACCGGAATCAAATTTACAGATGTAGCCGGGGAGGATGAGGCCAAGGAGATTCTTACGGAGATCGTGGATTTTCTGCATAATCCGGAAAAATATGCGGAGATCGGCGCTTCTATGCCCAAGGGAGCCTTGTTGGCAGGCCCTCCAGGTACGGGTAAGACTTTACTTGCAAAGGCGGTGGCAGGAGAGGCAGAGGTTCCTTTCTTCTCTATCTCCGGTTCGGAATTTGTGGAAATGTTCGTGGGTATGGGTGCGGCTAAGGTTCGGGATCTGTTTAAGCAGGCCAATGAGAAAGCGCCCTGTATTGTGTTTATTGATGAGATTGATACCATCGGAAAGAAGCGTGACGGCGGCGGAATGGGAGGCAATGACGAGAGGGAGCAGACCTTAAATCAGCTTCTGACGGAGATGGACGGTTTTGACGGGCGCAAAGGTGTTATTATCCTGGCAGCTACCAACCGTCCGGAATCCTTGGATCCGGCGCTCCTTCGTCCGGGGCGGTTTGACCGGAGAGTGCCTGTGGAGCTTCCGGATCTGAAAGGACGGGAGGATATCTTAAAGGTGCATGCTAAGAAAATTAAGCTTGCGGAGGATGTGGATTTCAATGCCATTGCCCGTGCCGCAGCAGGAGCCTCCGGTGCGGAGCTTGCCAATATGATCAATGAGGGGGCTCTTCGGGCTGTGCGCCAGGGAAGAAAGTATGTGATTCAGAGTGATTTGGAGGAGAGCGTTGAGGTGGTTATTGCAGGCTACCAGAAGAAAAATAAGGTGCTCTCTGACAAGGAGAAGCTGATTGTGTCCTATCATGAAGTGGGACATGCTCTTGTGGCGGCTTTGCAGAATCATTCTGCTCCCGTGCACAAGATTACCATTATTCCCCGAACTTCTGGTGCCCTGGGCTATACCATGCAGGTGGAAGAGGGGGAACATAACCTGATGACAAGGGAAGAGCTGGAGAATAAGATTGCCACCTACACAGGCGGACGGGTAGCAGAAGAGCTGATTTTCCATTCTATTACAACAGGAGCCTCCAATGATATCGAGCAGGCCACCAAGCTTGCAAGAGCCATGGTTGCACGGTTTGGCATGACAGAGGAATTTGACATGGTGGCCATGGAGACAGTGAACAATCAATATCTGGGAGGGGATACCTCTCTGGCCTGCTCCAACGAGACGGCTGCGCTGATTGATAAGAAAGTGGTGGAGATTGTTAAGGAGCAGCATGAAAAGGCAGGGAAGCTTCTGACTGAGAATCTCTCCAAGCTCCATGAGATTGCAAAGTTCCTTTATGAGAAAGAGACCATTACCGGGGAAGAGTTTATGGAGATTTTGGAGACGGAGCCGAAATTTGCAGTAGCAATGGAAGCGCAGGAATAGCTTTATTTGTGATGGTTGGCCAATGAAGCCCATGTGGATTTGCTTTAAAAACAGCGTGTCATGTTTAGTAAAAAACAGGACACGCTGTTTAAAATTAATCGTTATTTTTCACTATGTGGCTCAATGCAATGAAAGAAATCACACCATCTTCGAGATGGACTTCGTTTGTTAAAATGTGTTCTTTATATGTATTTCTACAAGTAGTAACCCGTGGGATTTGCTGTGGTTAGGCGCTACTCCTGAGGTACGGGCTCCTGGGGGTTCTCATCCGGAACCGCTTCTTGCGGCACAGGTTCTGGTATCACTTCCTCAGGTGCCGGTTCCGGTACGGCTTCTTCCGGAGCGGCGGCCTCCTGATTGTTGGGATCTTCCGGCAGCATTACCTCCGGAACGGATTCTGTCCCCGGAAGATAGTAGCAAATAACAGGCGTACCCTTTTCTATATATCCATAAATTTCTTTTGCGGCGGAATAGGGCAGGTTGATACAGCCATGAGAGCCGTTGGTGATATAAATGTTTCCGCCGAATTGTTTCCGCCAGGTGGCGTCATGCATGCCGATATTATTGTTAAAGGGCATCCAGAAAGAGACTGGTGTCCGATAGGTTTCACCTGTGAGAGTTGCGTCTCGCTGCTTATAGGTCAGCCCGTAGATTCCGCCTGGCGTACTGTAGCCCCGGATGACGCTTCCGGATACAAAATCAGATTCCAGAATCTTCTGCCCATCCTTATAGAGAAACAGGTGTTGGGCGGTAAGGTTAATCTCTACATAGGTATCACCGTAATCCGGAGTATCGTAGGAGGCTGCAGTCTGCCGATAAACAGGAGTCCGCTCTCCGCTTTCTCCTTTTTTAATCATCTCGGTTAATTCGATGTTTTCCTGTTCCGTGTCCATCCACCAGCCATAGTCGCCGTTTTTAATTGTAATTTCCGTTCCATAGCTGGTTTTGAAGGTTCGGGGATGGAAAATCGTATCGTATTTTTTACGGAGGGAGGAGACATATTCCTCCACCTTGGTTTCATCGAGGGTTATCTGGGAGCCGTCTATGTCAAGCCAGCCGCTGATTGTGCTGCCGTCCAGTACCTCTGTCTGTTCTCCGAACGTGTAAGTAATGGTGGTTTCTGCGTAGCTTTGAAGCTTGGCAAAGGTTGCCTGCAGTTCTTCATTTTCCACGGTAACACTTGGCTCTTCATAACAGCCGGATTCATCCAGATTAACTTCCTTGGCCAGTTCATCTACAGCGGCCTGAATTGCTTCCTGTGTTTTTCTTAGATTCAACTGATTTCCCTGAATCTCATCTACCATTTGGAATCCGTTTTCGGGATCGTAGTCTGTTATGTAGGCATCTTCCGGTGCAGTGACAAAGTCCTTGTCAAATCCGCTTAGATTCTGAATCTCCGCTTTAAGGGAAGCTTCATCATAGGTTATGAGATTCTCGATCTCATGGATCTGCCCCTGATTCAGAAACCACAGCCAGTTGTTCTGGGCCTGAAGGATTTTCTGAAATGGTTCCGTAGAAGAGTAGGAAAGTCCTATATCTTTTCCGGGTATTTCTTCTTCCAGATAAGTTCCGTCAGCTTGGCGCTGCACGACTTGAAGAGTATATTCCTGTATCTGTGATTCCAGATCCGAAACAGACATTTTTGATACGTCTATCTCGTCAATTACCGTCCCGTTAACAAAATGGTTTTGATAGTAGAAGACACCGGCCATATAAGCTGCCAATATGCAAAGGGCCGGTATGCATATAAGCAGTGGTAAAGTGAGCGAACGTTTTTTGGGTTCTTCAAGAACCGATTCAATAGCTTCTTCCGGTTCAATAGGATTATTTGACTGCTCAATTTCTTCATTTTGTTTTAATTCTGTGTTCATAAGCCTGTTTGTCCTTTAAAAATTCTTCTATATCATAGTATACAGATTTTTTCGAAAAAGACAACTAAAAGCTCTGGCATAAAAAACGTCTTGTAAACAGGAAGGCTTTATTATATAATGAGCGTTAACGAGAAAAACATGCTTGCAGATTTAGTAAGCAGCGAACGGCGGGCAAGGCCGTTTTACGTCTGTGCTGTAATAAGCGTTAGCGAGAAGGGCATGTTTGCAGAAATGAAAAACAAGGGAGTGAAAGAGAATGGGAAAGGTTCGAACAAGATTTGCGCCAAGCCCCACAGGAAGAATGCATGTGGGAAATTTAAGAACGGCGCTGTACGCATATTTGATTGCAAAGCATGAGGGAGGAGATTTTCTTCTCCGCATTGAGGATACGGATCAGGAGCGTCTGGTAGAAGGAGCGGTGGATATCATTTACCGCACTTTGGAAAAGGCAGGACTTAAGCATGACGAAGGCCCGGACAAGGATGGGGGCGTGGGTCCCTATGTCCAGAGTGAGCGGCAGGCTTCCGGAATTTATTTGGAATATGCCAAGAAGCTGATTGACAAGGGAGAAGCTTACTATTGCTTCTGTGACAAGGAGCGTCTGGAGTCCCTGAAGACGGAAGTGGCAGGCAAGGAGATTGTCATTTATGACAAGCACTGTCTGTCCTTAAGCAAAGAAGAAGTGGAGGAAAAGCTGGCGGCGGGCATTCCCTATGTGATCCGTCAGAATAATCCTACGGATGGTAAGACTGTTTTTCAGGATGACATCTATGGTGAAATCAGCGTGGATAATGCAGAGCTGGACGATATGATTCTTATTAAGTCTGACGGATATCCCACTTACAATTTTGCCAATGTGGTGGACGATCATCTTATGGGGATCACGCATGTAGTGCGGGGAAATGAGTATCTGTCCTCATCCCCGAAGTATAACCGGCTTTATGAGGCATTTGGCTGGGAGGTTCCTACTTATGTTCATTGTCCGCTGATTACGGATGAGGAGCATAAGAAGCTGTCCAAGCGCTGCGGCCATTCCTCCTTTGAGGATCTTTTGGAGCAGGGATTTCTGCCGGAGGCGATTATTAATTTTGTTGCCCTCCTTGGGTGGAGCCCGGAGGAGGACCGGGAGATCTACAGCTTACAGGAGCTGATAGAGGTTTTTGATTACCATCATATGAGCAAGGCGCCCTCGGTATTTGATTTTACCAAGCTGAAATGGATGAACGGTGAGTATATTAAGGCTATGGATTTTGATGCCTTCTATGAGATGGCACTGCCTTACTTGAAGCAGGCTGTTACCAAGGACTACGATCTGAAAAAGATTGCGGAGATGGTAAAGACAAGGATTGAGGTGTTCCCGGATATTCCGTCTCTGATTGATTTCTTTGAGGAGCTTCCGGAGTATGATACGGCTATGTATGCTCATAAGAAGATGAAGACAACGCCGGAGACGTCCCTTGAGGTGTTGCGTGAGCTTTTGCCTATTTTGGATGAGCAGGAGGATTACAGCAACGATGCTCTGTATGCATTGCTTCTTGAATATGTGGGAAAGAAGGGGTGCAAGAATGGGTATGTGCTCTGGCCGGTGCGTACGGCCGTGTCCGGCAAGCAGATGACACCATGCGGTGCTACGGAGATGATGGAGATTGTAGGGAAGGAAGAATCCTTAAAAAGAATCCGCAAGGCCATTGAGATGCTGGAAAAGGACATTCTATGAATCAATTATCAAATGCACAGCGGCGGGCTGTCACCCATGTGGACGGCCCCTTGCTGGTTCTGGCCGGGCCGGGAAGCGGAAAGACTACCGTAATTACCCGGAGAACCCGGTATCTTATTGAGGACTGTAAGATAAAGCCCTCCCAAATCCTGGTAATAACTTTTACAAGAGCGGCAGCAAGAGAGATGCGTGAGCGTTTTCTGCGCCAGACAAAAAATGATGGAACGGCTGTGTCCTTTGGAACCTTTCATGCGGTCTTTTTTCAGATCCTGAAGCTGGCTTATGGCTATGGGGCAGAAAATATTCTTAAGGAGGAGCAGAAGTACCAGTTTCTTCGGGACAGTATTCGCAAAGCGAAGCTGGAACTGGATGACGAGGCGGAATTTCTTTCTGATGTGGCGGCAGAAATCAGCCGGGTGAAAAATGAGAGGAGCGATCTGAATACCTATCAGGCATCTACCTGCAATTCGGCTGTTTTCAAGGGGATTTACAATGATTATGATAACCGCCTGCGCCGGAGCAATCTCATTGACTATGATGATATGCTGGTGTACTGCTATGAATTATTAAAGGAACGGCCGGATATTCTTGGGGCATGGCAGAGGAAATATCAGTATATTCTGGTGGATGAATTTCAGGATATCAATCAGCTTCAATATGATATTGTGCGGCTCCTTGCGGCGCCGGAAGATAATCTCTTTATTGTGGGGGATGATGATCAGTCTATTTACCGTTTTCGGGGAGCAAAGCCCCGGATTATGCTGAATTTTGAGAAAGATTACCCGAAAGCAGAACGTGTGGTGCTGGATACCAATTACCGCTCTACGCCGGAGATTGTTAAGGGTGCAGGAAAGGTGATAGGCCACAATCAGGAGCGATTTCCCAAGGAGATTCATGCGGCGAAAGATACGGGCTTTCAGATCCTCACGCATGATTTTCCTACCCAGGAGGAAGAAAATGCCTGTATTGTGGATAAGATCCGCACTTATGCGGATAAGGGCGGTGCTTACTCGGATATTGCGGTGCTTTTCCGCACCAATACCCAGCCAAGGCATCTGGTGGAGGAACTGATGTCCGCAGGGATTCCGTTCCGGATGCGTGATCGGCTGCCGAATATATATGATCATTGGATTGCGAAAGATGTTTTTACATATGTGCGTATGGCTTTTGGCGGCAGGAAGCGCAGTGATTTTCTGCAGATTATGAACCGGCCCAAGCGTTACATCGGACGGGAGTGTCTGGAGGAGGAAGAGATTGCCTGGGAGGTGCTTTTGTGCTGTTACGAGGACAAGCCCTGGGTCTGTGAACGGATTGAGAAATTTCAGTCGGACTTGAAAATGATTGAGCGGTTGAGTCCTTTTGGCGCTCTTCATTATATTCGGAATATTGTGGGCTATGAGGAGTATCTTAAAGAATATGCGGAATATCGGAACCGAAAACCGGAAGATCTTTTGGAGGTTTTGGATGAGCTGCAGGCTCTTTCCAAGGGATTTAAGACCTTTGAGGAATGGTTTGGGCATATTGAAGATTATAGAAAGGAGCTGGAGCGCCAGTCAAAAGAGCAGGAGAAGGAGAGCAACAGCGTGTCGCTGGCTACCATGCACAGCAGCAAGGGGCTGGAGTATCGAATTGTATTTATTCCGGATGCCAATGAGAAGGTGACACCTCATAAAAGGGCTTTTTTGGAAGCAGATATTGAAGAAGAGCGGCGGCTCTTTTATGTGGCTATGACAAGGGCGAAAGAGCTTTTGTATATTTTTTCAGTGAAAAAGCTTTTTAACCGGAGGGCGGAACGGTCACGTTTTTTGGAGGAATTGCTGGAAGAAGAGCATATCACTTGTTGAATCAGCAGTCCAAACTTGTTATACTAAAATAACAGACGGGCTGCTTTTTTGTCTTTGAGGGGAAATAGGTTTTTATTGGTTAGGATAAGCTGACGGTTATTTTTCAAGATATATGGATACTTAAGAGAGAAATGGGGGAATAGGGAATGTTTTTTGCTTCATTGACAGAATGGACCTTTCATAATGTGCTGATGCGGATGATAACTGCCTTGGTTTTGGGCGGACTTATCGGCATTGACCGTGGAGCCAAAAAAAGAGGCGGAGGTGCAAAGACGGATGCGGCAGTCTGCATGGGAGCCGCTATGGTGATGATGACGGCTCAATATATGGATCTTCAATTTCCGGGAGCAACGGACATTTCACGAATGGCCGCTCAGGTGGTGAGCGGTGTGGGATTTCTGGGGGCAGGCTCTATCATTGTATCCGGCCGGCAGGTGAAAGGACTTACCTCAGCGGCCAGTATCTGGATCTGTGCCTGTGTGGGTCTGGCAGCGGGGATTGGCTTTGTGGACGGAGCTGTTTTGGTGACAATAGTTCTTCTTGTGGGGCTTCATATTCTGCCTTTTATTGAGGAGAAGGTTTATCTCTATTCAAGATACGCACGCTTGTATGTGGAAGCGTCGGAGAACCGGACCGCTTCCGTTCTTTTGCATAAGCTTAAGGAGGATGGCTGTAAGGTTGATATGTATGACGTGGATAAGCCAAAGGTTGGAGGGGATTCTTTTACCATACGGATGACCATTTATATTCCTTACAGAGTCGATAAACAAGAGTATTTGAGGAAGCTGTCAGAGACTGATGGCGTGATGTTTGTGGACGTGATATAGTCAATGCCCTTTCTCTTTTTCCAGCTCCACCAAAATAATATCCGGTCCAATCTGCTTGATTTTGCACCAGGGAATCTCGTATTCACAGTCTTTTCCCAGAAGCCCCCAGAGTTTTTCGTTGCTGGAGGTTACAAGGGCCTGGATACATCCGTTTTTGGGATCAAACACCAGATCCGTTACACAGCCTAAGCGCTTACAGTCACAGATATTGATAACATCTTTTTCTCTCAATTCACAGAAGGTCATGGGAAGCTCCATTGGAGGTCTTTCTTTATCTTATGCAGTGCAAAAAAAAGGGTGAAAAGCCTGGAGTTTTGTTTTGCATAATATTTGACAGAAAAGAAAGAAATGTAATATACTTGAGAGGTACTACAAAAGGAGTGCCGAAGATGGAGATTTTACGGCAAATCCGAGAGAAAAAAGGGAGGTTCGCTATGAAGTGTCCATTTTGCAGCCAGGAGAATACCCGGGTCATTGATTCCAGACCGGCGGAGGATAACAGCTCCATTCGCCGCCGCCGTCTCTGCGATTCCTGTGGGAAGCGTTTTACTACCTATGAGAAAATTGAGACGATTCCGATTATTGTGATTAAGAAAGATAACAACAGGGAGCCTTACGACAGAAGCAAGATTGAGGACGGCATCTTGCGGGCCTGCCATAAGCGTCCGGTGCCCCTGAAAGATATCAGCAGTGTGATTGATGCCATTGAGAGCGATATCTTTAATCGGGAGGAACGGGAGATTGACAGCAGTGTGATTGGCGAGATGGTGATGGATAAGCTGAAAGATTTGGATTCTGTGGCTTATGTGCGCTTTGCTTCCGTATATCGGGAGTTTAAGGACGTGAATACTTTCCTGAGTGAATTGAAGAAAATGTTAGATGATAAATAAAGGTTTTATTTTAGACTTATGAAGTATAGAAAGAGATATTAAAATGGCAACAGACAAAAAAGGGCAGCATGGTATGTACCTGCCCTGTTTACCATTACCGTATGGGGGACTGCTTTTGCAGCGACAAAGACTCTGCTGAATCATTATGATGCGCTTCAGGTTATGCTGATGCGCTTCTTTATCGCATGGGTAGTTTTATCTATGCTTACCCGGAAAATCGAAAAGCCGAAGAGCGTCAGGGATGAGCTTGGGATTTTTGCCCTTTCCCTTTTGGGAATTACCTTCTAGTATTATTTTGAAAATACGGCCCTTATTTATACCCTGTCAGCCAATGTAAGCATTATTCTGTCTGCTGTTTCTGGGAGTTTTGGGAAGCTCAGCCTGTTATATTACCTGGAATATGTCTATTGTAGGAGGAATTATTGTGTCGGAAATGCCAAAAGGTTTTTCTTTTTTTAGAAATCTGTATCCTAAAGAATATTTGGAATCTGCCTATGTGATTGATTTTGAAAGCTTATATAAAGAGGGATATCGGGGAATTCTCTTTGATATTGATAATACGCTGGTGTGCCATGACGCTCCGGCGGATGAGCGGAGTATTGGCCTGTTTAAGCGGCTTCATGAGATGGGGTTTGCCACCTGCCTTATTTCCAATAACAAAGAGCCGAGAGTGACGCCGTTTGCAAAGGCTCTTGATACTCCCTATGTGTATAAGGCCGGAAAACCGAAGCGCATAGGTTATCTGGAAGGAATGGGGCGTATGGGAACGGATGAGGATCACACGCTGTTTGTGGGGGATCAGCTCTTTACGGACGTGTGGGGGGCCAATCGGGCAGGAATGTATTCCATATTGGTGAAGCCTATGAATCCGAAGGAAGAGATTCAGATTGTAGTGAAGCGGTATCTGGAGAAGCCGGTTTTGTATTGTTATCTGAGGAGGAAAAAGAGAGGCTTGTAGGGCACGCTTTTGTCGGAGGAAGATTATGGAAAGTGAGTTTGGCAGTTTTAGTAAGAAGGTAACGGTTGTTTCTTTTTTGATGCAGCTGGGGATTGTGATGGTACATATGGATACGGATCATTTTTTTGAACTTGGTACATCAGAAACATTTTCGGATTATCTTTGCCAGTGGATATCTAAGCTATGCTTTGACGGGGGCACTGTGAGTCTTTCCTTTTTTATGATATGTTCAGCATTTCTTCTCTGCTATAATCTGTCAAAAGAGAATATGCTGGAAAAATTCCGGCGGCGGATTTCTTCCCTCTTGATTCCTTTTATTATATGGAATGGAATTGGGATGATTTTTTGTGCTGTGTATTGGTGGAATACAGAGGGCTTTGACATTATTTTTTCCTATATTCCTTTTCAGTTTGTAATGTCCCGATACTGTGCAGTCATGTGGTTTTCGGAAGCGCTGCTCTTTTTTCTGCTGTTTATTCCGGTGATTTTGTGGGTTATGAGGAAAAAAGTTATAGGAGAGCTTGTGCTGTTTGGGTTCTTTGTCTGTGGTTATTTGGAGTGGGGGTTTCTGGAAAAGAATATTCTTCATCAGTATATTGATTTTGAGATCTATCGGTTTTTGTCCTATGTGCCTATGTACTTGCTGGGGGCTTACCTTGGAGTTCGGTTTTCCGGAGGGATTATTTCTGAAAAATACAATCGATGGCAGGTAAAACTGGCGGCCGTTCTTTTGTGGGCGGCATCCTATGCGCTCCCGGGCAGCTTTGCTGCCTATTGTCTGACTATGTTTCGACCGCTGTATGCATGGGTTATCATAGATAAGAGCTGGCTTACTTTCCGGCTCAGATGGTGGATGGAGAATAATTTCTTTATTTATGCAGCCCACTATTTTTTGATTCTTGCGATTGTTCCCATGCTTTGCAGGATTTACTCCTGTGTGATAACCACAAACGTGTTTGTGACTGTCTGGCGTTTGGTGTGTTTTTTAATTATAACTCTTTTATCCGAAATGATGGGCTGGCTGTTAATAAGATTTGCGCCGAAAGCATACAGACTTTGTACAGGAGGACGCACCCCGAAGCTGTGACTTTCAGACCATATATAGCTGCGTATAAAAATATTTGATAGAATATGCGGTATAACGGAATTCGTTTCTTGACTATCACACCTCTATGACCTATCATGGTTGTAGAGGTTTTTGATGTACGGATAAGAAAGGTGGGAAAGGAATATGAGTATTGAGGTAAAGGACTATGGCGTGACGTCGGACGGACAGCAGGTAAAGCAATATGTTTTGGTGAACAAGCAGGGAATGAAAGCGATACTGCTCAATTATGGCGCCGTGATTACGGAACTTCATGTGCCGGATGGAAAGGATGGGTTTGTGGATGTGGTCTGGGGCTATGACAGCATTGCCGGCTATGAGGTGAACACGCCGGGACTTGGTTCCGCCATCGGCCGGAATGCCAACCGAATCGGCAAAGCACAGATTACCATTAACAGCAAAGTGTATGAGCTTCAGAAAAATAATGGGGAAAATAATCTTCACGGCGGAAATCCCGGTTATAACCGCCGTATGTGGAAAGGCGTTATTGCGGATGACAATAAGGTGGAATTCTCTATTGAGAGTCCGGACGGGGATCAGGGATTCCCGGGGAATGCAAAGGTGAAGATTTCCTATACTCTGACAGAGGACAATGAGCTGCGGATTGGATATGAGGCTTCGGCGGACCAGGATACGATTTTTAATCTGACCAATCACAGTTATTTTAATCTGGAGGGTCAGGATTCTGACGATGTTTTGGAGCATCAGGTGTGGATGGATGCGGATGCTTTTACGCCTACCGATGACGGTCTGATCCCCACCGGGGAGATTCGCAGCGTTGAGGGGACGCCCATGGATTTCAGGAGCTTCCATGCACTGGGAGAGCAGATTGAGGAGGATTACGAGCCTTTAAAGCAGGCTGGGGGATATGATCACAATTATGTTCTGAATAATGAGGGGGCTTATGCTCTCTGCTGTAAGCTGAGGTCCTTGAAAACCGGGATTGTGATGGAGGTATATACGGATCTTCCGGGAATGCAGCTTTATTGTGCGAATTTTCTTGATGAGGAAGCCGGCGGCAAGAACGGACGGGTATATGGGAAACGGAGTGCTGTGTGCTTTGAATCTCAGTATTTTCCGGATGCGGTTCATCATGAGAATTTCAAAAGTCCCGTATTCCGGGCTGGTGATAAGTACTGCAGCATGACCGGGTATAAATTTACAGTAGAGTAAGAAAATTAAAGTTGGAAGCAGCATGGGAAGAAGTGCCGGAAGAAATTACGGGCACAGGTATTAAGTGACCGGAATTTGTTCTATATAGGTGGCGCTGCTTGAGATGCTGCGGAACTGGAAACAGCAGCATGGGAAGAAGTGCCAGAAGGAATTACGGGCACAGGTATTAAGTGACCGGAATTTCTTCTATATAGAGGGCGCTGCTTGGGATGCTGCGGAACTGGAAACAGCAGCATCGAAAGAAGTGCCAGAAGGAATTACGGGCACAAGCATTAAGTGACCGGAATTTCTTCTATATAGGAGGCGCTGCTTGGGATGCTGCGGAACTGGAATGGAGGGAACCATGGAAAAGTATATCATGGCGCTGGATGCGGGAACTACCAGCAATCGCTGTATTCTTTTTAATGAAAAGGGAGAAATGTGCAGTGTGGCGCAAAAGGAGTTTACCCAGTATTTTCCCAAGCCGGGCTGGGTGGAGCATGATGCCAGGGAGATCTGGTCTACACAGCTTGGCGTGGCGGTGGAGGCTATGTCTAAGATTGGCGCATCTGCTTCCGATCTGGCGGCTATCGGCATTACCAATCAGAGAGAGACGACCGTTGTATGGGACAAGGCTACGGGAGAGCCTGTCTGTCCGGCCATTGTGTGGCAGTGCCGCAGAACCTCCGCCTACTGTGACGAGCTTCGTGCAAAGGGACTGACCGAAGTGTACCGGGAGAAGACGGGGCTTGAGATTGACGCTTATTTTTCCGGAACGAAGCTTAAATGGATTCTGGATCATGTGGAGGGCGCCAGAGAGCGGGCGGAAAAAGGCGGGCTTCTTTTCGGAACCGTGGAAACCTGGCTCATCTGGAAGCTGACAAAGGGGGCCGTCCATGTGACGGACTACTCCAATGCTTCCCGGACCATGCTGTTTAACATACATACCCTAACGTGGGATGAAGGGATTCTAAGGGAGCTTTCCATTCCGTCCTGTATGCTGCCGGAGGTAAAGCCCTCGGGATGTCTCTACGGGATGACGGACCCGGCGTTTTTCGGTGGTTCCGTACCCATTGCAGGCGCAGCAGGGGATCAGCAGGCGGCGCTTTTCGGGCAGACCTGCTTTGGCGCGGGAGAAGCGAAAAATACCTATGGGACGGGCTGTTTCCTGCTGATGAATACGGGAGAAAAGCCGGTATCCTCCAAGAATGGATTGGTAACTACGATTGCCTGGGGACTTGACGGGAAGATTACTTATGCCCTGGAGGGGTCGGTTTTTGTGGCGGGAGCGGTGATTCAGTGGCTTCGGGATGAACTGCGGCTTATTGACAGTGCGCCTGCCTCTGAGGAAGCGGCTCTGCGTGTAAAGGATACGGCAGGCTGCTATGTAGTTCCGGCATTTACCGGTCTTGGAGCGCCTTACTGGGATCAGTATGCAAGAGGGATCATTGTGGGACTGACCAGAGGTGTGAATCGGGAACATATTATCCGGGCGGCCTTAGAGTCGCTGGCCTATCAGACCAATGATGTGATTGGAGCTATGGAGGCGGATTCCGGAATTCCATTGAGAGATCTGAAAGTGGATGGCGGGGCTTCCGCTAATAACTTTATTATGCAGTTTCAGGCTGATATTACCGGATCTCCCGTGAAGCGTCCGGCCTGTGTGGAGACTACGGCGTTGGGCGCCGCTTATCTTGCGGGGCTGACGGCAGGTTATTGGAAAGATCAGGAGGATATACGTAAGAACTGGCAGATGGATCGCTGTTTTGAACCGCAGATGGAGGAAAAGGAGCGGACAGAAAAGGTGCAGGGATGGAAGAAAGCCGTAGGCTGCGCTTTTGGCTGGGCGAAGAATTCTTAAGTAGAAAAGACGGTGTAAAAGCTGTGTAATGCTATTGCAGGGCTGATTCTCGTGAGCATGGGCCGCAGGATGTTTTTGGCATCTATTTGGCAAGGCCGCTCCGGTTTATGGGGCAATGCTGCGAGGGTGAGATAGATAAAAGTTAAAGGAGAGAAAAGAAATGAAAGATTTAAAGGGAACGAAAACGGAACAGAATTTGATGACTGCATTTGCAGGAGAGTCTCAGGCAAGGAACAAGTATACCTATTATGCTTCCAAAGCCAAGAAAGACGGCTATGTGCAGATTGCGAAGATATTTGAGGAGACTGCCGACAATGAGAAAGAGCATGCGAAGCTGTGGTTTAAGCTCTTAGAGGGCGGCAGCGTCAAGGATACCATTTCCAACTTGAAGGCAGCGGCTGAGGGCGAGAACTTTGAGTGGACGGATATGTATGCAGGCTTTGCTAAGGAAGCCAGGGAAGAGGGCTTTGACCATATTGCCGCACTTTTTGAGGGGGTTGCAGCTATTGAGAAAGAGCATGAGGAGAGATACAGGAAGCTTCTGGAACGTGTTCAGGGAGATGTGGTATTTTCCCGAGATGGGGATGTGATCTGGCAATGTTCGAACTGCGGACATATCTGCGTTGGAAAGAAAGCGCCGGAGGTTTGTCCGGTATGCGCTCATCCTCAGGCTTATTTCCAGGTGAAAGCGGAGAATTATTAATCATATGCTGTATAGGATGATTGGTAATTATTCAATATAGGTCAAAGCATTTGCCGGTAAGATCTAAGGGCATGATTCAGGAGTGCAGAGGTCTATGTTTCGCTTGGGCAGGTTCTGAACAAGCACCGCTGGTGCTTAGAATCCTATCGGCGCAGGTGATATGAAATTGATTTTGCTGATAATTGAGAAGATATTGGAGCGTTACAGTGATGGAAAATTCGCACCGCCGCAGAGGGCAGGTGCGAATTTTCCCTGTGCGCAATGAGATGGGCGGTTGGGAAAAGTGCAATTTATTGTTTAAATTTTACTGTTTTGTATTGCTATGAAAGATCCTTTTCTGCGTAGCAGAAAACTAAGTTCAGGGATGCCCCATGCGCCACTGCCGACTTTCATTTATGGTGGTGCGCCACTGGAGTGCATGTGGGTTTACTATGAATGGCATGAACAATCGTCAATTTAAGTTCAGGAGACATAATAAAGAAATACATAAGGAGTAAAGAGGAATTATGGAAACTTATCAGAGATGGATTCAGGAAGAAAAGGCGTGGATTGGAACTTATTGCAGTAAGATCCGCAGACAGGCTCTTTTCATTACAACGCCGGGAATTCTGGCGGGAACGGCTGTTATTATAGGTGGTATGTCAGCTCTTGGCGGCGGAAGCATGGAGGACTTTGGATATGGAGCTTTTGGCGGTTTTATGGCCGGGGTGATGATCTGCGCCATTTATCTGCTGGTTCTGCTTCCGGGTTTGAACCCAAAGCGGTATGCTAAGAAGATTGAAAAGAGTGTAAAAGGGCTTTCTTTAAGTGAGACGGAGAAAGAGCTGCTGGCGCAGGAGATGCTGGGAGCGGACGAAAGGCATAAGATTTCTTATACGATTACAGGGCCGGGATCTAAGGGAACGCCGGGGCGGTTTGTGCTGACGCCGCATTTTGCGTTTTTGGAGGGAAGTACGCCTTACGCTATTTTGGTCCGGCTGTCGGATATTGCCAAGATTAGCCGGGGAGAGGAAAAGAAGACTGCTGCACAGAGATCGGGAAATACCAAGAGAGTATATTGGTTTACCCTGTACACCATTGGATTTTATCGGAAGGATCGGTTTCAGAGGAATCTGACGGAGAAGGATCTTCCGGATGAGGCGTTTGGATTTTTTGATGCAGGGATTCGGGAGCGGGTGATGGGGCTTTTGGAGGAGACGGGGATTCGGATAGAGGCGGATGCAGCAAAATAAGCCATCTGTCATTTCCATAGAATACTCTGGACTGAGGAGTAATGATAAACACAATTATTTTCTTTTATTTCCATTGACTTTTTAGAGAAAATCAACAGTGTCTACATTTGAAGCAGCACAAATTCTTTTTGTGCTGCTTCAAATGTAAGATCCTGATTCGAACATCGCATAACCTCAAATCAATTGGAGCGATAGGCATGACGAGATTTCGGAGTAAAATAAAGAGATAAGTGATTGGATTGGCACAGTGCAGATAATCCCTCATCACCTTGCAGGCATCTGAAAGCCCGCAAGAGCCTTATTGAGATAGTCATTAAATGGTTTCATAATTCGGAAAAGCCGGGCTGCTTTTGCAAGAAATGCTTCTCCGTCTTTCAGTTCGTCATCTTTCAGAGGATATTCCAGATACCAGCTTTTAAATTTTAGATACTCTGCCTGGGGATGTTCTTTTTCGTAACCGGCAGGAACATTTTTAAGTGCATTTCCCTGTGGGGTGAAATGTGCTTCAAACTCCGGCTCATGGATGATTTGTTCCCATTCTTCGCCGTTTTCCGTAATATAATCCCGTATCATTCTTGTAGCATCCTTGAACATATCCGCAAATAGGCCGCCGCCTAAAAAGGACTGGCCGCCGGGCTTTATCATCAGGTAATATCCCACGGGAACAGGCAGCTTTCCCTTGGAGGAAATATGGGCACGGAAGGCAGGATTATAGGGGGATTTGTCGTGGCTGAAACGGGTATCCCTTACAAGCTTAAAGGTAAGATCTTTGGGATTGTTGTGGAGAATGCTACTGTCAAACTTTCCGATTTCCAGTATCAAAGCCTGCAGCAGCTCTTCAAACTGAGCATTTGCTCTTTTGTAATCCTCCTTGTTGGCATGATACCATTCACGGTTGTTGTTTTGATTCAGTGCCTGTAAGTAATCTATGATTAACTGTGTGTTCATAAGTGATTGTCTCCTTTTTTAAGTTGCTGCGCAATGGTATGAAAGGGTAAAGTCATGAAACTTTATGAGTTTCGGACAGTAGAAAGCTGTGTGGAAGCTAAAAATTCCTGTATGAGATGTTTTGTCCGTTCGGGGGATTCGTACGGCTTACAGAAAGAAAAATCCTGTGATAAGTCGTCAATGGCTTCCATGGCGTTTTTTACGTCAAGCATGGTTTCCACGGGGATTTCTGCGGCGGAAGTATAATCCGGCTGCAAGGGGTTTATCCTGTGGTTTTGGATTGCGTAATTTACTCTGTCCTTGCATCTGCATTTGCCGCTGCCGTATTCTCCGCAGTACTGCCCCAGAAAGTCCGCCATTTTTTTGCGTGTTCTGGAAAGACGCTGGCGATAGTTTTCCGGGGTGATTTCCAGAATGTCCCCTGCAAGGCGGCTGTCAAGCTGAAACATGGTTCCCAATATGAAAATGCACCTGCTCTCCGCATCAAGGCATTGGAGCATCACGTTGGTGCAGGACATTTTCAGCTCTTCCGCTAAAAGCTCTTTTTCCACATTCTGGGTCAGATCCGGCACATCCCGTATGTTTCCGTTTTCTATGTCAGCGCCATAAAACTCAAAGCTCAATGGATGGTGGGCGAACATATGCTTTTTGTAATTTTTCAGATGATTGACGGCAATGCGGAATACCCATGTCGTAAAGGAACTGTCACCTCGAAAAGAGGACAGATGGGTAATCATTTTCAGCAAAATGTCCTGTGTGGCATCCTCCGCATCCTGGAATGTTCCCAGCATCCGCAGGGATAAATTGAATACTATGTCCTGCATATCTGCGGCAAGGGCTTCCAGGGCATTTTTATCCCCTGCTGTGGCTTTTTCGACCAAAGTCTGTAAGTCTTCATTTGTTTTTTTCTTCATAGTTTTTTACCTCCTGTTTTATTAGACAAGGTTTCTTTGTTTGTGTGACAGAAAACATTATTTTTTTTGCAAATTCGGATTGTGGATGTGTCTAAAAGTTCTGCTCCCATTCTGTTATGGAATTAGAGATGGAAATTTTCTTCCAGATAAAGGGGATTTCAATTTGCATCATATAATTCTCTTTCGGATAATGGGGATTTCAATCTGCACAATATAATCTTCCACCCGATCAATGACTGCTTCGTTGATTCCTTTTTCATAGGAATAGCCGGACAGTATCATGCCCTGATCGTGGGCGCAGCTTAAAATTTTCTCATACCGCAGGGGCAGCCCCTTTAAGTCCCCTTTGTGGAAAGCCCTCAGATAGCTGCCTTTGGGCTGTATATGCAGACCGTTTTTGTGACCAAGAAAGGGGATTTCAATAAACAGTTTTGTGTAGTTATCAAAA
Organism: Candidatus Merdisoma sp. JLR.KK006; assembly: GCF_036941035.1. Taxonomy (NCBI): domain Bacteria; kingdom Bacillati; phylum Bacillota; class Clostridia; order Lachnospirales; family Lachnospiraceae; genus Candidatus Merdisoma; species Candidatus Merdisoma sp. JLR.KK006. The sequence goes on from NZ_JAYMNS010000010.1 coordinate 66,293, forward strand.
TTGCCCCTTAGGAGACTGGCGACGGGTATCATGGAACCGTAGGAAGCGTCATGGAGGCGGCCAAGCCGGTATCTGGCTGTTTCGGCGGTGATTAACTCCACTTCTTTTTCAAAGGAGATATCCCGTTCTATGTCTACTGTTACCAGACAGCGTTCTTCTTTTTCTATAATGCTGATTTCCGATAAATCCATGGTCAGGAGGGTGGACATGTTCTGTTGGTGATTGACCAGGGTTTTTCGGACTGCCTGCAGATGCATAAGCTGTAAGTCCAGTTCCGTTATCTTTTCATCAAGAAGATATTTCAGACTTTCGGCGGAGCGGTTTTTCATAAAGCTTTTGATTTCCGGAATGGATACGTCCAGCTCCCGCAGCAGGAGGATGGTTTCCAGCATGGGGCTTTGGCGGTAGTTATAACAGCGGTATCCGTTTTCAGGATTGACTGCGGCAGGGCCAAAAAGGCCGATCTCATCGTACCACATCAGTGTTTTTTTATTGATGCCGTGAAGTGCGGCGAATTGTCCGATGGTAAGTAATTTTTCATTTTCTTCCATGTTTTTGTCTCCATGGGCCGAAACGGACATGTTCGCATATCCATATGACCCTCAAATCAAGGTTGAAATATTTTTTGAAGTAAAAATTTTTCTCGTTTGCTGTTGACTGTACTGTTACTGTATGGTTTATGATACCGTATGCAGGAGAAAATTACAAGGCAGAAATCCAAAAGAAAAATATGATTGAAAAAGAGAAGTTATTTTTTCGTGTTTTGTGCCTGAGCGAAGTGAAAGGAATGATATAAAAATGGAAAACCAGAATGTATATTTAAAGCCTGTAACTGTAAGAAATATTTTGAAATTTGCAGTGCCTACCATTGCTATGACGTTGTTTATGTCTTTTTATACAATGGTTGACGGCCTGTTTGTATCAAATCTGATTGGCACCAATGCCCTTTCGGCCATCAACCTGACGGCGCCGGTGATCCAGTTTGTCACTGCCGTTTCCACTATGCTCGCTACAGGGGGGAGTGCGGTTATTATGAAAAAAATGGGGGAGGGGAAAAGTGAGGAGGCAAAAGAAGATTTTACGGCCCTGATTTTGGTGAATGTACTGGCGGGGGCTGTCATGTGTGTTCTTGGCTATGGGACAATGGAGCATATCTTTGGGGGAATGAAGCTTTCGGCAGATGTGGAGGGGTATTGTAGGGATTATCTAAGCTGCTATCTGTTGTTTACAATCCCTATTTTGCTGATGAATAATTTTACCTTGTATATGATAGCAAGTGAAAAGGCAGCCCTGTCTCTTGTTTGCTCAGTGACAGGCGGTCTGGTGAATATGGTTCTGGATTATGTGCTTATTGCAGGATTTCACATGGGGATCAGCGGTGCGGCGGTTGCAACGGGACTGGGATATTCCGTGACGGCAGTTGTGGGTCTGGCGGTTTTTGGAGGGAAAAAGAGCCTGCTTCATTTTAAAAAGCCTGTGTTCCGGCTTGATGTCCTTGCAAATGCCGCCGGAAACGGATGCTCTGAGATGGCAACTGCTCTTGTTACCGGGATTATTACGATGATGTTCAACTGGACGATGCTTTATTATGTGGGGGAGGATGGGGTTGCGGCTGTGACGATCATTATGTATGTGCTGATGTTTGCAAGCTCTCTTTATACCGGGTATTCCTATGGAGTGGCACCCATGCTGAGCTTTTATCATGGGGAACGGAATGCTGAGAAGCTTAAGAGGCTGGTGAGGATTAGCTTGAAAGTGATTGGATTTATTTCTGTGATAACGGCTGCTGCTTCTTTGGGGCTGACCAGGCCGCTGGTGTCTGTCTTTGCCCGCCCGGATAATCCGGTTTATGCTCTGGCGGTAAGGGGGAATCGGGTTTGTACAATGGCTTTGTTTTTTATTGGTTTTAATATTTTTGCCAGCGGAATGTTCACGGCGTTATCTAACGGGATTGCTTCGGCTGTTCTTGCGTTTTCCAGGTCTTTTGTGTTTATGTTGATTACAATGCTTGTGCTTCCGGCATTTTTTGGCGTGAACGGGATTTGGCTGGCAACACCTGCGGCAGAGCTGATGGCCCTTGGGCTGGCGGGGGTTATGTTTTTGAGGTATAGAAGAAAGTATGGGTATTAAGGGAGGCCGGGAGAGTGAATTATGTGATGCGTAAGATAATGAACGGTAAAATGGCATAAAAAGGTGCAAATTTTCCCTTTTCAAAATGTCCGGGGAAATCAATGTGGGTTCCGAACTGTCCGGGGAACTTAAAGGTCTGAATCAGGCATTTCAGCTTTGGGTTGCCCGGGCGGTGCAGTTCTTGGTATACTGGGAATGATTCGCAATGAAAATAAGGTTAGGAGGCTGGCTATGGAGAAAGGAATAGAATGTGTAATAGAACGGGAGCTTTCGTTTTCGAAAATTGCGGTTCGTGTGCTTTCCGTTGGAGAGGACTATCTCATCGTCCTTGAGGGGGGAGACAGCCCCCATATAGGCGGCAGCGTGCTGGCGGTTCCCCGCCCATCGCTGACCGGGGAGGGGATGAGCTGTACCTCTTCCGTAATCAATGTAAGCGGACACAAGGATGAGGAACTTCTGCGCCTTTTGGCAGAGAAGAAATGCATGAGTTCCAACCGGGTGACGGTGTGTACGGGCGGTTTTCATAAGGACGGCATCACCGGGGAACAGATAAAGGAGGTACAAAGAGCGGCCGCCGACATAGCCGAAAGTCTTTAGAGGGGACGGGACTTGCCGGGGCCGGTTTGCAGGAAGCTGCTTTCCATATTGGTAAGCCGTTGGTTTTCCTCATAGTTTTCCCGATAGATTCCGGAATAAAGGAGATCCAGCACCATCAGGATAGAGTATTTGGAAGAGAAAAGGCCGATTTTGGAAAAGACCTTTTCTCTGGAAACAATGTCCAGAGACAGATGGCTCAGATCCGAGATGGAGTTACTGCCCATGCTGGTGATGCAGATGATAAAGGTTCCCCGTTTGCGGAGAATCTGGCAGTAATCGATGAGTGTTTTACTCTCGCCGGAATAGGAAATGACCAGGGCAACATGGGTTCTGTCGGAGCTGAAAGCATTCAGCTCCATGGCTACAAGATTGTCATGAACGATTACGTTTTTATGAATACGCATAAGGTTTAACTGAAAGTCTCTGGCAAAATACAGGTTGGCCCCCAGAGCATAAATGTCAATAACCTGGGCAAGGTTCAGCTTCTTTATGGCTTTCTGATAGCTTTTCTCATCAAAAAGGGACAGGGTTTCCTGTAGTGCGTCGGAGCACAGAGCTTCCAGATTTTTGCTGATCTGGGGCAGGGTGTCCTGTTCCCCGAAAGGGACATTGGCGTCTATGGAGGGCCGGTTTTTCTGCTGCTGTATGGCGCTTATAAACTGCACCTTAAATTCGGCATAGCTGTTGCAGTCCAGTTTTTTAAATAACCGAACAATGGTAGACGGTGAAGTGTAGGCGGCTACGGCAAGCTCCTTTACGGAGGCGTTCACCACACAATTCGGGTCAGCGGCCATATGATCGATAACTGCCTGTTCGGAGGGAGGATTTGAGAATCAGACGGCTTCCGAGAAGACGGAAGACGGGCCAAAGGAGAAGATGACCGCAAAATGTCTTGGCTCGATTATTTTGAATTACCTGTCCGGTTCCATGACGCCTATGATTCCGGCCATGATAACGGCGGCTATGTTTAAGACCTTATATGTATTGCTTGGAGATACCATGGGCCTTATCTCGAATACAGGAAATTTCTATGTTATGTGTGATTTCATGTATGACACCTTTTTCTATTTTCTGCCCATCTTCCTTGGATTTACTACGGCAAAAAAGCTGGATATCAATCCGGTTATGGGTATTTTCGTGGGAGCGTCCCTGCTGGTGCCGGATTTTATGCAGTTAGCTGTGGACGGAGCGGCATTCTCCGTGTATGGGATTCCGGCAAGGGCGGCGGACTACAGCCAGACGGTTCTTCCGATTGTGCTGATTATGCCGGTATTTGCAGTGCTTTATAAATTTTTCCAGAAGCATCTTCCGGACACACTGTCAACGCTGTTTGTGCCGTTTTTGTCTATGCTCATAGTTCTGCCCTTTGAATACTGTCTGCTGGCTCCTATCGGCGGCGTGCTTGGGGATTATGTTGGAAATGGCATTCTTGCGCTGGGATCAAGTGTTGGATTTATTGCGGTTGCCATTATTGGGGCAACATGGAGCTTCCTTGTTATGACAGGCATGCATCATGTGCTGATTGTATTTGGTATCAGCATGATTGCACAGAACGGAGTGGATATATGATTTCCAATTTCTTTGGAGGAATTGGAGAGCCGGCCCTTTACGGCGTTGGATTTAAGTATAAGAAGCCCCTGCTGGCTATGGCAATCGGCGGTTTCTGCGGCGGACTGTATGCGGGCATTACTCATGTGGGAACCTATGTAATGGGCGCTACAAACTTTTTGTCACTGCTCCAGTATGCCGGCGGCGGTACGGCAAACCTGGTAAACGGCATTATCGGAGTTGTGATTTCCGTAGTCGTTACGGCAGTTCTTACTTATCTGTTCGCATTTACTAAGGAGCAAAAGGAGACTGGGAAAGCATAATGAGAAAGCTGATTATTCGTGGAGATGACTTAGGGTATTCGGAGGCGGTAAATTATGGAATCGCCAAGGCGGTGAAAGATGGTTTGGTTGGAAGTGTGGGAATTATGCCGAATATGCCGGCAGTCACCCACGGATTGAAGCTTCTTGCGGATACGGATGTGTGTCTGGGCCTGCATGTGAACATATGTCTGGGCACACCCTGCGCTCCGCAGGAGAGAATTCCAAGCCTGCTGGACCCGGAGGGAAGATTAAAGAGCAGCAGGGAATACCGGAAGGCTTATAAGCGGGGCGAAAGCTTTACCCGTTTGGATGAGATGATTATGGAGATAGAGGCTCAGTATCGGCGGTTTGCGGAACTGACAGGAAAACAGCCGGGATACTTTGAGGCCCATGCGGTAGTTTCGGATCATTTGTATCAGGGCCTGGAAATGGTTGCCGCAAAGTATGGGCTTAAGTACAGCAATGTATCTCCCATGGATGAGACGGGGCTTTTTGCAGGAAAGCCCATCACCCATTGTCCCATGGAAAGTATGAAAGAGGACTATGATCCCTGGCAGAGCTTGAAGCGTGCGGTAAATTCCATGCGGGAGGATATGCCCAATGTGTTTGTCTGCCATCCCGGATATCTGGACTGGTTTTTGTTAAATAACTCAAGCCTGACCATAAACAGAACAAAGGAGACGGCAATGCTCTGTGATCCCGCAATGAGAACTTGGCTTGAGGAGCAGAAAGTGGAGCTTTGCCGGTACTGTGACATTTTGTAAAGTGCAAAAAAGGAGCGTTAGGTAACATGGTATTATTTAAGAGGGAAAAGATTACGCCTGCAGTGAGCCGCATTCGCAGTACGCCGGATGTGTGCATGTATCTGGTGGAGGGAAATGAACGGGCGGCTCTTATTGATACGGGCAACGGCGTGGGCGATCTTAAGGGCTATGTGGAAGAACTGCTGATGGGAAAGCCTTATGACGTGATTGTGACCCACGGGCATGTGGATCACGCTTCCGGTGCGGATCAGTTTGACCGTGTGTATATGAGTGAATTGGATTATGAATTAAGCTTAAGCCACTGTACGGTGGAACACCGGAAAAGTTCATTTGCCCACTGGAGGGAAATGTTTCCCGGCACCATGCCGGAATTTGAGGAAGAGGATTTTATTCCGGTACGCACAAGGCCCTATCTTCCTCTCTCTGACGGGCAGGAATTTGACCTGGGAGGAATTACCCTCCGGATGATTCATACGCCGGGACATACACAGGGAATTATGGTGGTTCTTGACGTGGAGGAACGGATTGCATTTTTTGGAGATGCCTGCGGGGTGCAGGTGCTTATGCTGGCCCAGGAGACGACTACCATTGAAATGTACCAAAAGAGCTTAAAGCGGCTTCGGTCCTTTGCCGATCAGTATGATCGGGTGCTTCGGAATCACGGAACCTGTGAATCTCCCTGCAGCGTGCTGGATGACAACATTGAAGTGTGTGAGAAAATTCTTACGGGAACGGATGACGCTGTTCCTGCAAGCTTTGAGGATGTAAAATGTATTCGTGCCATGGAGACAGATCCTAAGAGCCGGAAGCGTGTAGACGGAAAAGAGGGCAATATTCTATATCTGCCCGAAAGGATTCGATAGCAGCTATTTGCGAATGACAAGAACAGATTAGAAATGGAGTGAGAGCATGAACAACAGAACGGATATTTTGTCACTTCGGGATGCGCTTCAGGTGCTGAAAGGGGTTCCGGGGCAGTTGGCGGAGACGGAGGTTGAGGTAGATCCGGCGGCGGAATTGTCCGGCGTGTACCGCTATGTGGGGGCAGGCCCCTATATTACTATGGGAATGTGCTATGCCACACATCCGGATACGGGACTTTCCGATGTGACCATTCATAGGATGTGCATTCAGTCCAGAGACGAATTATCCATTTTCCTGCAGCCGGGAAGCCGCCATATCGGGGCTATGGCGGAGCGGGCCACGGAGTTAAATCAGCCGCTGCCCATCTCTGTTTCCATTGGTGTAGATCCGGCTATTGAGATTGGCTCCTGCTTCGAGCCGCCTACCACGCCCCTTGGTTTTAATGAGCTGTCCATTGCAGGCGCTCTGCGCCAGCAGCCGGTTCAGATGGTGAAATGTGTTTCCGTAAATGAGTATGCCATTGCCAATGCGGAGTATGTGATTGAGGGGGAGATTGTGCCCGGAGTAAAGGTGGTGGAGGATCAGAATTCTCACACAGGCTTTGCCATGCCGGAATTTCCGGGGTATAACGGCCATGCTTCCAGGGAATGCTGGCTCATTAAGGTAAAGGCAGTGACTACAAGAAAGCATCCCATTATGCAGACGGTTATCGGTCCCTCCGAGGAGCATGTGAATCTGGCAGGGATTCCTACGGAGGCAAGCATTTTCCAGATGATTGAAAAGGCGCTTCCCGGCAAGGACACCAATGTATATGCCCATGCATCCGGCGGCGGAAAATATATGGCGGTGCTGCAATGCAGAAAGACTGTTCACACAGACGAGGGAAAGCAGCGTCAGGCGGCGCTTCTTGCATTTTCCGCATTTCCGGAATTAAAGCATGTGATTTTGGTGGATGAGGATGTGGATATCTTTGATTCCAGGGATGTTTTGTGGGCTATGAATACCAGATTTCAGGGAGATCGGGACATTATCACGATTCCCGGCGTGCGCTGTCATCCTTTGGACCCCAGCGCCAGTCCGGAGTATGATCCCTCGATTACGGATGTTGGGATTAGCTGTAAGACGATTTTTGACTGTACGGTGCCGTTTCATCTGAAAGATCATTTTAAGCGTGCGGAATTTATGGAGGTGGACCCAAACAAATGGCTGTGAGGAAAAAGAGACTGCTGATCGGCATGAGCGGAGCTTCAGGAGCGCCGATTACTGTAGAGCTGCTGAAGAAATTGCGGAAAATAGATACGGTAGAGAGCCATTTGATTGTGACACGGGGAGCAAGGCTTACACTGGAGCAGGAGACAGACCTTACGCCAAAGGAGCTGGCGGACCTTGCGGATGTCTGTTATGGAAATGAGGACATAGGGGTTGCGCCGGCATCCGGAAGCTTCCGGTTTGAGGGGATGGTGATTGTTCCCTGCTCCATGAAAACCGTGGCGGGAATTGCCTCCGGATACAGTGACAATCTGCTGCTGCGGGCTGCGGATGTGACGATAAAAGAGGGCAGGAAGATGGTATTGGTAGCAAGGGAATCGCCCTTAAGTACTATTCATCTTAAGAATCTGTATGAACTTAGCCAGATGGGGATAATGATTATGCCGCCCATGCTGACCTATTACCGCAGACCCGTTACTTTGGAAGAATGTACCGGGTATGTGGCGGAGCGGATACTTGGGCAATTTGGCTTGTGTGAGGATACGGCATTTTTACGAGGGATATGGAAGCTATACATATTTTCCATATCCCTCGATTTTTTTGTCTCGTATAGGTATAATATCTATATAGTATAGGTATGTGATACCTATTATCTCTATAAGCGGACATCCAGACGTGTCCCCGGAAAGAAATACCCCCAGCCGGTAGATACCTATATCGGTATCATTACGCCGGAAGGGGTCATAAAAAGCGGGAAGAAAAAAATATCCCTGGACGGGATCGAAGTGAAGGAATACGGATTTTCTCAGGCAGTATGGCAGCTTTGCCCCCAAAGGTGGAAAGAGCCCCTGGGAGATGACTGGGAGGATGTCCTTTCCACCATCCTGTGGAAGTGGTCACCGGAAACTTACCTTACAAAAGAAAGGAAACTGAGGCCGGAACAGGAACGGCTGCTGAAAAAAAACGGGGGTGGACCTTTCCATGTGCTGAAAACGGATTCCGAACCGACTGACAGCAGGTTCATAATAAAAGTTGTCATTTGGAATCCTTCATGAAACAACCCTGAGTGAGCATTAGATAAGGATTGAATAAAACCGGCATGTACTGTATAATAAAAGGCATAAAAGGAGATATTTTATGACAGAGATCAAAAATGCCGTTGTTTCGGCAGGGCAGAAGGCGTAGTATGACGAGACGGCAAAACGGCTGCTGGGACAGAAAATCATACTGGCGCATATCCTGATAAAAACGGTCCCTGAATTTAAGGGCATGTCCCCGAAGGAGGTTGTTCCTTTGATTGAGGGGACGCCAATGATTGGCAGTGTCCCGGTGGAGCCGGGGCTTACTAATGGAAGAAACGGAAGGAACAAGGAAGGCAATGAGAGACTGGTTGGCTTTAATACGGAGAATGGGGAAGTCAATGAAGGGCTGGTAAGGTTCGATATTGTATTCTATGTGAGGACGAAAGACGGCCTTTCACAGATCATTATTAATTGTGAAGCACAGCAGAAAAAGCCTTTGCAGTATTCCATTTTAAACCGTGCGGGCTTTTATGTGAGCCGGCTCATATCCTCACAAAAGGGAAGGGATTTTGAAAAATCAAATTTCAATGACATTCTGCCCGTATATTCCATCTGGCTTTTGATGAACATGGAGGATAATTCACTGACCCATGTGCATCTTACTCAGGATAAGCTTCTGGGCTCTTACGAACCGGATGGGAATATGAACATGTTCAACGTCATATTAATTGGATTGTCGAAGGAATTGAAAGAGCCAGAGGAGGAGCAGGAGCTTCATCGGCTTCTGGGCGTGTTGTTTTCCGCCGAGCTGGATGCAGAGGAGAAGCTTGGAATCATGGAAAGGGAGTTTGAGATCCCGGTGGAAGATGAGATAAGGAGGGATATAGACAATATGTGCAATTTAAGCGAAGGTATCTGGGAAGCGGCTTTATTGGAAGGCAAAGCAGAGGGAGAGGCAAAAGCCTTGGCGAACATGATTTTGCAAATGAGACAAAAGGGCTTCACTCCGAAAGAGATAGCGAACATATTGGATAAGGAAGAAGCGGAAGTAGAAGCCGTTCTTTCAGGGAAAGAGATTGTATCCGTATAATGAGAAAAGCAAAACGGGAGGTTGAAAGTGCACCTCTCGTTTTCCTTTAAATATCCTTTTTTGATTTTATACGCAGCACTTTACAACTTTTTATAGATAGCCGCAATTGTGCATAAGCTCCTGAAAAGCCGTTTTTAATGATGAGTATTTTTTAATGGTTTCGATGGTCTGCCCCAAACTGTGAATTATTATGTTCATGCAAATCTTTTCTCCCAGCTGATAACGGATTTCCTGCGGGCTTTGACCCTGGTACTTCTGGAAATCCTAGTAGTCCGTACCGGAAATCCTTGTGCATATTTCCGATACGGACTACTAGTAATGAAAACAGATGAAAAATAGTACCTGCTACGTTTTTTCAGATAATGTACAATATAGGTTCAAAACAGATGACGAAGAAGAAAAAGCCGTTATTCCAGATGCATCCATAAATTGCCGTATAAAATCAAGGCGTGGAAATACCTTTATTGATGCGCCCCGCTTTGTTATGGAGGTAATTTCACCTACTACGGAAAATTATGATCGTGGCGAGAAGATGGAGTTGTACAGGCAGCAGGAGATAGAAGAATAGGGGAGCTGTTGTGAAAATAGCTGTTAAGCTATTGGAGCGGCAGCTCCGTTTTTGTGGGTGGGGATAGGGATGGCGGTTGCATTTTTAATTGGATCAGCTATAATGAAAGGCAAGGAAACACCCTGCGAGTATCTCTATGCACAAAAAGCATGTGCAGATCTAAGGAAACACCCTACGGGTATCCCTTTATGCACAAAAAACATGTGCAGATCTAAGGAAAGGAGTGAGTTGTTATGTCGGATTTACAGAAGCAGGCAGTACAGATGATAAGTGGATTGTCAGATGATAATATACGCTTTCTCATAGAGATTATCCAAAGACTGATGCCCCAGCAATCCTATGCGGCATCTGTCAGGCCCATGAATGAAAATGCTAAGATGCGGGCTTTTATGCGGCTGGAGGATGCCAGAACTGAAATAAAGAAATATCTGCCGGAGGATTTTGATCCGGAACGGGAGTTGGAGGAGGCGAGAGCTGAGAGATATGGTAATATTAATTGATACAAATGTAATCATAGATTTTCTTACTACCAGAGAGCCATTCTTTGAGGCGTCTTCAAAGGTGATTGAAAAATGTGCCAGTGGAGAATTAACAGGATATATGGCATTTCATTCGATTCCGAATTTGTGGTATATTCTACGGAAGATTCCGGAGGATATGAGAAGAAAATGGCTTATTGATATATGTGAATTTCTGACAGTGGCAGGAGTAAATCATGATGAGGTGCTAAGGGCAATCCGAATGACGAAGTTCAAGGATTTTGAAGACTGCCTGCAGGATCGGTGTGCAAAAAATGTCGGAGCAAAATATATTGTTACAAGAAATGCGGCTGATTTTAGTAATTCGGAGGTTCCGGCAATTTCGCCGGAGGATTTTTTGACAGTTATGAAATAGGGATGAAAGGAAGCATTATTCATGGATTTGGATAGTGCTTTTTCATTGCCTGCATTACGAAATAAGACGATAAAATATTAGAAATATCTATTGGCATTAAGAAAAACAAGTGTCATAATAAAGATGGCAAAGGGAAAATAACTGGAATGTAAAACCAGGAAAAAATAAAATGCCAAATACCATAAAACGGAGGGCAGAACATGACATTACGCTGGAAAGTTATTTTGGGAGCCGTACTGTTGCTGTCAATAGCTGCCTTTTTTCTTCCCGTACCGCTGGGATTTCGGGAGACTGCAGAAGATCCCCTATGTGCATCCATAGAGGAAGATCCCTGCTATGCGGATGGGGTATTTGAGATCTATAATGCCAAGGATTATCTTCGCTTTGCAGGCTATATGAATCGGGCCTCAAAGGAAGAAGAGGACTATGAGGCGGCTGCGGCGGTGGATGCCAGGCTGATGGCGGATCTGAATATGCAGGAGGATGAGAGGTATCGCTTAAAGGGGCACCCCTATATCCGCCAGGCGATTTTGAATTACAACGGAACCTTTGAGGGGAACGGTCATACAATCACCTGGGCTATGGAGGCCGGCAATGGAATGTTTGTCTGCATCGAACGGCAGGGGGAGGTGAGAAACCTTACCTTTGAGGCACCGTCCCTTGTGTGGGAAATGGATGAGTATGGCGTAGGCATGCTCTGTATGATAAATTATGGAACCATCCGAAACTGTGAGACAAGGGGGCGGGTAGAGGGAACGGACTGCTATGTGGGAGGCATGGCCGGGATCAACCGCGGCCTTATTGAGAATTGTGTGAACCGGGCGGAGGTTGTGGTGGAGAGCCTTGGGGACTATGGCGCCGGAGGCATTGCAGGCCTTAGCAAATGCAAGGTTCTGGAGGGAGAGAGTGAGGAGGACCCCATTGTTCCGGAGATTCGAAATTGTGTGAATTATGGAAATGTGCGTGGAACATGGGAGGCCGGGGGCATCTGTGCCTACAATGACTGTGCCAATATCTATGAGTGCGGAAATGAGGGAGAGGTGTCGGTTCAATACCAGAAAGGGTATATTTATCCGGAGGAACCGGACTGGTATGAGAGAGCCAGGGCAGGGGGAATCTGTGGCCATATGGGGTGGAATAACCTGGAAAACTGCTATAATAAAGGGAATATTTCCATTCTGGAGGAGGGTGTGGAGGATACCTATGCCATTGCCGGAGATACCCTTTTCTGGATTCATACGGTCAGCGGCTGTGTCACCTTAGAGGGTACGGCAAAAGGCTCCATGCGTCATGAGAGTGTGACGGAGCTTAATCCGGAGGAACTGGAACGCTGGATGGCGGATCATGAGAGTGTTTCCGGTGTTGGGAATAATTGGGAGTTTGATTTGGAGGAAGCGAAAGAGAAGCTGCCGCTGATTCCTCTTGGAGTGACGGAATCTGAGCTTACGGCGGGACGGGAGGATGCGTATCTGTGTGAGGAGTTCTTTCTTAAGGGAGAGCCCGGATATTCCATTCGTCAGGTGTCGCCCTATGCCCTCTGCATGGAGCAGGAGACCAAAGAAGAGCCGGAGGGGGAGCTTTCAAAATTACAGGTATGGCTTTTGCGGGTTCCGGGGGATCTTACGGATATTGAGGATTATCTGGATGAGCATGGAAACTTTGTAAAGGATACGGGACATGAGGTATGGCTTGGAATCGAAGGGGCTCACTGGCTCCACCCGGGACAGAGCTACAAGGATGATGTTCATGTGAGAACCATGATCTCCAAAAAGAGCAGGCAGCCGGGGACCTGGCTGGTACACTATCGGGATGATATGCTGGCTCGTGCGGCGGTTGGGGACAGATATGGAATGATTGATAACGTAGTGGCACTGCCTATTCAGTATTCAGAAGAGACAGGCTATAAAGCGGAATGGCTGATGGTATTTACAAATAAGGGAGATAATTATCGGCCCTCCCTCTTTGAGGTGGATGAATTTTTAACGGATTTTACCTGGATGCCCTGTGAACGCAGAGTGGAGAGAGGGGATTGTCTGTATACACTGGCGGAGGAATATACGGGAGACGGGAACCGCTATCCGGAGCTTATGGCTGTCAATGAGATTGAGAATCCGGAATTGCTGATTCCCGGGCAGATGCTTAAGATTCCAAGGGAGTGGCTGGTATAGTGAGGATAGGAGAAAAGAGTTAAGAACACATGAGCTACACCATTCTCATTGTGGATGATGATAAAGCACTTTTGAAAATGTTGAAAAGCTATCTGGAGATTCGAAAATATTCCGTACTTACGGCAGAGGACGGTCACGAGGCGTTAAAGAGGGCTGAGGATGAGCAGGATCGGGTAAACGGCCTGCTTTCCGGCGGGGATGATTATATCTTAAAGCCCTTTAGCCTAAAGGAGCTGGAAGCCAGGATTATTGCCCGTTTAAAGCGGGAGGAACGGCATAGAACAAAGTCCAAATACCGATTTTTGGGGGAATTGTCCATTGATTATACCGCACGGACCGTGCAGGTGGGAGAAAATTGTCTGGTATTGACCAAATTGGAATATGACATCATAGAGTTTCTTTCCATGCATCCCGGACAGGTTTTTGACAGAGAGCGGATCTATGAGCGAATCTGCGGATACGACGGCGAGGGGGACAGCCGGGTGGTGACAGAGCTGGTCCGCCGGATTCGAAAGAAGCTTAAGGAGCATACAAAGGCGGAATATATTGAGACTGTGTGGGGGACGGGATATTGCTGGGGAAAGGAATAAAAAGGGGCTGGCGTGAAATAAGACATCAGCCATTTCTATACCCTTAGCAATAAGGAATCCTCCCACCTTGTGGGTCCCTCCTTATTACAACGTTCGGACAGTCTGTACACAAACAGCCGGACACTGGGTATCAGAAAAGTCTTCTGTCTTATTTCCCGACAGCCCTCTTTTTCAGCCATTTCAATTTTTTGCAGAAATCCCGATTATTTTGCAGATTTCTTATACTCCGCTACCAAACGGTCAAAGCCTTGGATATGATTGACAAACCAATCCACCACGTTTTTATTCACCTGCTGAACAAAGGCATCTGTGGGACCTTCCTGATCTTCCAGCATCTCATACAGTTCCTTTACGCTCTGTACAAACTCCTGATGCTTTGCCTGATGCTCCTTAAGACCCGGATATCCGATTTCCTCCTGGAGTGCTTCCTCCTGGGAAAAGTGAAAATTCGTGTACTCCTCCAGATAATCCAGGGTTTTTAAGGCTTTTACCTTGCCGTCCCCCGTTTCGCAGGCTCTCAGCAAATCGTTGATTTTTCCGATCAGTTCCTGATGCTGCCCGTCAATCAAGGTGTTTCCTGTCACCAGATCATCTGTAAACTCCATATAATGTACCACGTGAAAACCTCCTTTATTACGGCGTTTATGATTTTCCATTATAGCATGCCGGTACAAAAATTACCAGTTTATTTTTTAGTGCAAAGAAAGCTCTCCAGTCATAGAACTGAATTTTTGCTGGACATAAGCATTTTTACAGGACTAAAATAGTCAGTAGAATAAGCGGATACGGCCGGAGATGACAGAGTTGGTCCGCCGGATTCGAAAGATGCTTAAGGGGCATGCAAAAGAGGAATATATTGATACTGTGTGGGGATGGGATATCGATGGAAAAAGGAATCCGTATCGTGAGGGATAGAATACGAAATCTTTCCGTGCGAAAAACAATTATCTTGTATTTGGCAATAAGTCTGGTCTGCAGTTTTTTGCTGTCCGCCGCCATTACAAGGCTTGCTTATAAAACCCGGCAGCGGATCTGGTGGAAGTATACGGATCAGGAGCGTTATTTTGAAGCAATCGAAAAGGAAGAGGGCGGTTATCTGGCAGAGATTCGAAGACCGGATTCCCTGGAAATGATCCCATGGGATCGGACGCTCAATGAAGTCTGTGACTTTCTGGATACTTATACGGTTTTGATTTTGTCTATAGCGGGAACCTGCCTTGCCGTATTTCTCTTTTACCGCCATAAGCTTAGAATTCCCATGGAGGAGCTTAGGCAGGCTTCCAAGCGGATTGCGAAGAATGAGCTGGACTTTGTGATTACCTATGATAATCAGGATGAGATGGGGAGCCTGTGCCGGGAGTTTGAACGGATGCGGGGAGAGCTGGCAGGCAATAATCGGGAAATGTGGAGGATGCTTGAGGATGAGAGAGAGCTTCGGGCAGCCATTGCACATGATGTTCGTTCGCCCCTGGCCGTTTTAAAGGGATACTTGGAAATGCTGACCGCCTATCTTCCGGACGGAACCATTGATCCCGCAAAGGCTCTGGAAATGCTGGCAGAAAGCAGGAAGCAGATAGAGCGCATGGATGTATTTGTGGAAACCATGCAGAAGCTCAACAGTCTGGAGCAGAGAACACTGCTGCCGGGTCCGGTCACGGCAGGGAGCCTCCAGGAAGAGATTCAGGCGGAACTGGATATCCTGGGGCAGGGAGAGAAGAAGCGGATTATTTTGCAGGTTCCGGAAACGGATTTTTGGAGGAAATGGATCAGGTTACGAAAGCATTTTATCAAAGGAATGTAAAGGACAGTCTCAAGCATGCGGGAATGGGAATGGATATTTTGGAAGCCTGTCAGTGCCGGAGCTTATGTGATAGGAAAGCTTACAGGAGGATTTACAGTTTGTCTGATTGCACTGGGGATTTTAAATGTGGTGTTTTATGCCGCCTGCCGCATCTGTACCAGGGGAAATGGATTTGAGGTACACTTCCGGGATTTTCTTGCGGCGGACTGTCTCTATATTTTGCCGAACATGCTGATGATTGTGTGTATTTACAGCCTGATTTCCATTTGGTTTAAAAATCCTCTGCCGGCATTGCCGCTTCTGATTCTCCATATGGTGTATTCCAATATGGGAAGCAGGAATGCAGAGGGCGTATTCGGGTATTATGGGAGGCCCCTTGGCGATTATGGTCCGGTTTCCGGGGCGGTTTTTTGATACGGAGGCTTCGCCAATGGCTTTGTTTAACCAGAGTATGCTGCTGCTTGTGTCCCTGGCGCTGATAGGAGCATCTATCCGGTTGTGGAGAAAGAGGAGGATGTGATGGAAAAGGAGCTGAAAATCTGTCTGCCCCTCTATAAGATTGGCTATGCCGTATTTTTTGTGATGATTTTAAGCTTTGTCAGGGGCGTCACATACGCTTACGAGATTGGAATTGCTCTGGAGACGCCTATGGCGCTGCTTGCTGCGGTTTTTTGCGGGGATGCCTATGTACAGGAGATAACGAGCAAAAGGTCAGAGATACAAAGACTTTGCCCCATAAATAAGCGTGCTGCGGCAGTGGGAAAGCGGATGGTGATACAAATATTGTTTTTGCAGCTTCTCTCTATGGCGGGCTATGGAATGTTTCATCTGTTTCAAAGGCTACGGGCCGTTTATGAGCTTCCACCTTTGGAGAGAGACTTTTGGGAAAATGGAATCTGTTTTCCTATACGTTTCGGAATATTGAGGACGGGGGAGATTTTGACTGGATGTGCGGGAAGCTTCTTTGTATTGGTTTGAGTGCTTTCATGGCAGTGATGATGCCGAAATTATTGAAGAAGCTAGGGTAGATCCTTTCTGTGAAAATGGAAATATATTCCTGAAATATGTATGGGAACCTCAAGTATGGACGATTGGATGAAAAGGAGAAAAAGGATGAGTATTATAATAAAGGATCTGACAGTAACCTTTAAAAACGGTGTAACTGCAGTAAGGCATGGGAATTTGGAGATTCCAAAGGGGATTTTCGGACTTCTTGGGGAAAACGGCGCCGGAAAGACTACCCTGATGAGGGTGCTGACCACGGTGCTTGCGCCCTCGGAGGGAACTGTGGCGATGGACGGGATTTCGTATACGGAAAGCAACTATGAGAAGCTTCAGAGAAAAATCGGGTATCTGCCTCAGGAGATTGATTTGTAACCCAATCTGACTGTGCAGGAATGCCTGGAATATATGGGAGATTTGTCGGGAGTTTCGAGAAAGAAGTGCAGGAAACGCATTGCATATTATTTAGAGAAAGTCGATCTGGCAAAGCACCGCAGGAAGAAGATGAGGCAGCTTTCCGGAGGCATGAAGCGCAGAGTGGGGCTTGTGCAGGCTCTTCTTCATGAGCCGGAGCTTTTGATTATTGATGAGCCAACCACGGGGCTTGACCCGGAGGAGCGCATACGAATACGGAATTTTCTGGTGGATTTCTCGGAAAACCGAACGGTATTGTTTTCTACGCATGTGGTGGAGGATCTGGCGGCCGCCTGCGAATATCTGGCTGTCATGAAGCGGGGAGAAATTCTTTATTCCGGTAAAATGCGAAAGCTTTTGGAAAAGGCCAGAGGGCATGTGTGGAATTGTTATGTGGAGAATGATGTAAAGGCAAGAGAGCTTGAGAGAAGCTATCCGATATCTTCCAAGCAATATATGGATGGAGGGCTTCGGATGCGGCTGATTTCGAAAGAGAGGCCGAAGATAGAATGTGAGCCTTGTGAGGCTTCGTTGGAGGATGCTTATATTTACATTACGAATTATAAGTCTTAGAGAGGGCTGTTTAGAGCGTGCATTTTAGATAGATATCTTTAGGGATGGAAAAAGCTCGCATATAATTCATGGATCTGTTATTATGATGACGTTGTAACATATCTGGTTATTCTTAAAGGCTTTGGATACGTTTTATTCAACCGTTATGGCCGGTCGCCATAGTTTTCATTCAAATCATAATAACAGGATTGTGAATAGAAGATAGTATGGAGAAATGGTGCTTATCTCTTGATGTCTATATGCTTCCGCAGGGCTGCTGATATTCACAAATCCGGAAAAGGAGGATATGCGAGTAAAAATAAGAACCAGGATAAGAACCAGGATAAGAAACAGAGAGAAGATGGGCTGTTGAAAGAAGAAACCTTGTTCACAGACGAGCTTCCGGAAGAAATTCTTAAGGAACTGACACCGGAAATTCGAAGACAGTATTTCCTTTGGGATGAGATTCTAAAGAGGGAAGTAGAACTTTATCCCTGGCTTACACTGCCGTTGATAGAAGAAAACTTCCATAAAAAATACCAGAGAAATATAAAGATTCAGCTGCTTTCTACCGAATACACCATAAGCCGCATTCACGAAAAGGGAGAAAGGCTGCTGCATTCCATCCGTGCAGATTTGCTGCTGCGTATCGGGGGAGAGTTATATCATTTTGAATGCCAGATGAAATCAAATAAAAGTATGGTATTTCGAATGCTGGAGTATGATACTCACATAGCCCTTAGACATAGCTCCAACGAAAATCAGCTTTCGTTTCCAAAATCCGTGGTGTTGTATTTGAATCACTCTAAAAATACACCGGATTATGAGAGCTGTACGCTTCACTTTCAGGATGGTTCCAGACATCTGTATCAAGTGCCGGTGATGAAAGTGCAGAAGTATTCCCTGCATGAGATAGAAGAAAAACACCTGAACATACTGATTCCGTTTCTGCCGATTCGTTTTGCAAGAAGAATAAAGAGCGGCAAGGTAACAGGCAGAAAAAAGCTGAAAGAGGATTTGACAGAATTCCTGGCAGAATGTATCATGATATTAAATCGTGGAAAAGAAGAAGGCTTTTTGACAGAGCATGCACGGAATGATATTCTGGAGTTCCTTTATAAAGCGTGCGGGCATCTGTTATAAGAAGAACCGGAATTGCTTGAGGAGGTGTATGAAAGTATGGAACCAGCAATCAAGTTAAATCGAGAAATTATAAAAGAACTGCAAGATGATAAAAAAGAGTTGAACAGACAATTACGAAATAGCAGCAAACAATTAAAAGACAGCAATAGGCAGCTACAGGACAAGGAAAAACAGCTTCAAAGCAAAGAACAGAAGCTGGAAATCGGAATCAAAAAACTGATTCAAAGGCTGGAAAATGAGGGCAGGAATCAAGAGAAAGTGAAAGAAGCTCTGGAAGATGTTTTTTCATTGGACAAGGAGGAAGCACAAGCTAAAGTGGAACTTTACTGGAAAAAGCGGTAAGGACAAAACGTGATAAGAGAGATGGTAAAATCCCGATGTAAGATATGCAATTGTCTTAGGTCGGGATTTTTGCATGTACAGATAAAATCGGCTATATGCTGTGGTGGAAAACGATTTACGGAAACGGCTGATTTACAGAGTGAAGATTTCAATTAATGTAGATGGAGCAATGTACCTTGCATTACGGCGGAATATGGCTAAAATACGATTTAATCATGCGTTGACATAATTGATAAACTGGACTATAATTGGAATATATCGAATAATAGTCGGAAAAAGGAGAGGGCATATGGACTATATCAAACGTGATTTGGAGGAGCAAATCCCTGTTTTATCAGAGAAATATCCCTGTGTTGTAGTGACGGGTCCCCGGCAGGCGGGAAAGACTACGTTGTTAAAGGGACTTATGGATGAAAAAAGAACTTATGTAAATCTGGAGGATTTTGAGGAACGGAGGATGGCTAAGAAAGAGCCGGTGTTGTTTTTGCAGATGCATCCCCTGCCCATTTTTATTGATGAGGTTCAGTATGCACCGGAGCTTTTGGTTTACATAAAGATTGCGGTGGACAATGGGGCGGAGCCGGGAACATTCTGGCTGGCTTCCTCTCAGATATTTCCGGAGCTTACCTCCCTCTGCGAATCCTCCATGGAGGGCGTGGCGGCCTGTTCTCTGTCATTTTTGTCTCAGCATGAGATGTACGGAAGCGGAAAGCAGGCACCGTTTTCCGTGCATTTGAATGCATTGGTTCAGAGAAAGCGTACCCACAGCCCGGCTGATTTGAAAGATCTGTATGAACGAATCTGGAAAGGAGCCATGCCGGAATATATCTGTGGAGCAGCGAAGAGTGGTAAGCCAGGGGATTGGAATGCCTTTTACAACGGTTATTTACAGTCCTATATAGAACGGGATGCAGGGGAGCTGGTGTCTTTGGCGGACAAAATGCAGTTTGGTGATTTTATACGTGCCGCTGCCTGCCGTGTGGGACAGATGCTGAACCTGCATCAGATAGCACAGGAGGTTCTGATCTCTGACGATACAGCCAGAAGATGGCTGCAGGTATTGGAACGGACGCATCTGGTGTTCTGCCTTTACCCATATCAGGATCCGAAGTTAAGGCGTGTGATTAAGGCACCAAAGCTCTTTTTCTTTGATACGGGTCTGGCTGCTTATCTGACCAGATATGCTTCCCCGGATATTTTGATGAACGGTGCCCTAAGCGGCGGAATTCTGGAAAATTATGCGGTAGCCGAGATTATGAAATCTTATGCCGCTGACAGGAACGGCTGCCGGTTTTGGTATTACCGTGACAAAGAGGGCAAAGAGATTGATCTGATATTGGAGCGTGACGGGTGGCTGTGTCCCCTGGAGGTGAAACGGTCAGCCAATCCGGAACTGAAAGGCATCCGTGTATTCTCGATTCTGGATAAGGCATCTCTTCCACGGGAGAGGGGAGGAGTGCTCTGCTTAAGGGCGGATTTGTCTGCTTTCAACAGTAATGATTTGATGATTCCCATTTGGATGATATAGTGAACGTTAATCTGTGATGTAGGGTGTTGAAAAATTTGTATTGCATTTTACAGGCAACAGTGTTATAAATATAACAGTTATATTTATAACACTGTTGCCTTATCATTATCTTCAGTGAGCAAGAAGTGACTTTGCCCTTTAGTGTCGTCGCACAGTGACTATAATAGGAGGAAACCGGAAATGGATACAGGCACTTACATTTCCCATGCGAACCATTTTAAGAAGCTTTATGATCTTTCTTTCAAAGAAATAGCGAAAGAATATGATCTCCAAATGATTGATGTTCACATCCTTTTATTTGTAAAGAACAATCCTGCTCTGAACACGGCCCGGGATATTGTTTACAGCAGAGGTCTGTCCAAGTCAAATGTTTCCAATGCCCTGGAAAAACTGCGGGAGCGGAAGCTGGTAAGACTGGAGAAGGATCCAAAGAGCCGGAGAATCCAGAGGATTTTTCTGGAGCCAGAGGGGGAGAACTTTGCATTGGAACTAAAAAAGGTTCAAAGTCAGTGCTTTAAAAGAATGTTGCAGGGATTTTCGGAGGAAGAGTGGGAGATTTTGAATCAAAGTCTCAGGAGGATTGATGAGAATGTGGTGGTGGCATTAAAAGAACTTGGATAGGAGGTATACATATGTTGGCGAAAATTTTCGTCTGCTTTTTTGCAGGCATGGGAGCAGGACTTGGCACAGGCTTTGCGGGAATGAGTGCTGCAGCGGCCATCAGCCCTATGTTGATTACATTTCTTGGAATGGAAGCTTACCAGGCGGTGGGAATTGCCCTTGCCAGTGATGTTCTTGCCAGTGCCGTGTCCGCCTGGACTTATGGAAAGAATAAAAATCTGGATATTAAAAACGGAGCTGTGATGATGGCCGCAGTGCTTTTATTCACTTTGGCAGGAAGCTATGTGTCCAGCTTTGTGCCCAACCGTACTATGGGCGGATTCTCTATGTTCATGACCTTGATGATGGGAATCAAATTTATTGTCCGCCCGGTCATGACTACAAAGGAAAGCAGTGAGCAGTGTGATCTGAAACAACGCCTTATCCGGTCGATTTTAAGCGGAATGCTGGTGGGATTTATCTGCGGATTTGTAGGTGCGGGCGGCGGCATGATGATGCTTCTGGTTCTTACAAGTCTCCTGGGATATGATTTGAAGACGGCGGTGGGTACCAGTGTGTTTATTATGACCTTTACGGCTTTTACCGGTTCTGTGAGCCATTTTGCCATTGGAGGAATCGGCGATTTGACCTGTCTTGTGCTCTGTGTGCTCAGTACGCTTCTTTGGGCAAGAGTGGCGGCACGCTTTGCCAATAAGGCGGAGCCGGCAGTGCTCAACCGGGCTGCCGGCGTGGTGCTTACGGTACTTGGAGTTGTGATGGTTGGTTTTCAGTATTTGGGATGATATTTATGAAAATGCAGCAAGAATAATGAAAAAACAAAAATTTCTTTATGTTACAATGGGTTTGTCTTATTTCCGGGCAAACCCATTTTATTCAGAAAGGAGGGATCCTGATGCAGGATCAGACGGTTCGCATTGTTTCGCAGGCTATCCGGTATATAGAACACAATCTCAACAATAAGCTGGAGCTTGACAAGGTTGCGGCGGCACTGCACTATTCCCAATTTCACCTGCACCGTATTTTTACAAAGACAGTTGGGCTGACGGTCCATGAGTATATTCAAAGACGGCAGCTGACAGAAGCGGCAAAGCTTTTGACATTTTCCCAAAAACCGATTCTCGAGATTGCCCTTGTCAGCGGATATGAGAGTCAGCAGGCATTCACGGGTGTCTTTAAGGCCATGTATAAAACTACGCCTGCAAAATTTCGGGAGGTAAAGGAATTTTACCCTTTACAGCTTGAGATCCATTTAAAAGAGGAGACGGTCAGGACGGATTTTACAAAAGAGGATATAAGGTTTGCCGCATCTTCCGATGCAGAGGATTGGATGGAGCTGGTGAACCTGACGATTGACGGATACCCGTGTCTTGATAAAGATGAATATATCCAAAAGCTGCAGCAGTATATGGATGATAAAAGAGCATTGATTTTGCGGGATGAAGATATGGCGATTGGCGTGATGGGATTTTCATCCCATAGGGGCAGCGTGGATTTCCTGGCCGTTCATCCGCAATACCGGCACCTTGGCATCACAAAGCTGTTTCTCCATAAGCTCATGGATGAACTGCTTTGCGGGAGAGAAATCACCCTGACGACCTACCGTGCGGGCGACAGGGCGGATACGGGTTATCGTGAAGAATACAGCCGCCTTGGGTTTGCGGAAAAAGAACTGCTTGTGGAGTACGGGTATCCTGTACAGCGTTTTGTGCTTCTGGGAGGAAGCTTATTATGACGGAAACACAGAGAAATCCCCTGTCAGATAATTTTAACGCCCTATCTCTTATCAGGTTTGCATTTCCCAGTATGGTTATGATGCTTTTTATGGGATTGTATACCATTGTAGACACGGTTTTTATCGCCCGGTTTGTAAACACAGATGCCCTGTCCTCCATCAATATCGTGTGTCCGGTCATAAACATGATTGTTGGACTGGGAACCATGCTGGGAACGGGCGGAAGTGCCATTGTTGCAAAAAAAATGGGAAGCGGAAAGCCCGGGGAGGCCCGAAGCAGCTTTACGCTCATTATTGTAACGGGTATTGTAACGGGTCTTGTTATCACGGTGGCAGGCCTTATTTTTATTGACAGAATCATCTGGAGTCTGGGGGCCAGTGAAATACTGTTCCCTTATTGCAAGGATTATCTGATGATACAGCTTTTGTTTGCTGCGGGCAATATGATGCAGGTTCTGTATCAGAATCTTTTCGTGACGGCGGGAAAGCCGGATTTGGGACTTGTACTCTCTGTGCTGGCGGGGCTTGCCAATATCGTTTTTGATTATATCTTTATCCCCGTGATGCAGATGGGGATCAAAGGGGCGGCACTTGGAACGGCCATGGGGTATATGATACCAACGATTGCAGGAACAATATTTTTTTTCACCGGAAGAAGCGAGCTGCATTTTTGCAAGACCAGGATGGATGCTGCGGTTTTGGCAAAAAGCTGTTCCAATGGTGCTTCTGAAATGGTAAGTCAGCTTGCGGCTGCCGTGACTACCTTTTTGTTCAACGGGACAATGATGAAGCTGTCAGGCGAGGACGGTGTGGCGGCCATTACCGTTATGATATATTCACAGTTTTTATTGACAGCTCTTTATATTGGATTTTCTATGGGCATCGCTCCTGTCATAAGCTATAATTACGGCAGCAAAAATACAAAGCAGCTCAAGAAAATCGTCCGCATCGGTTTTTCCTTTATCCTGGCTGTTTCTCTTTGCGTATTTTTGTTTTCCTTTTTTGCAGGAGAAAATATTGCACGGATATTCGCAGGGGATAATAAGAATGTATTCCAAATTACAAAAGCAGGATTTACTATTTTTGCCTTTGGTTTTCTCTTTTCCGGATGCAATATTTTTTCCTCGGCATTGTTTACGGCACTGTCAAATGGAAAAGTTTCGGCAATGATCTCATTTTTGCGGACATTTGGATTTATTATGGCTTTTCTTTTGATATTGCCGAAATTTTTCGGGGTGACAGGCGTATGGCTTGCGGTTCCCCTTGCGGAAGCACTCACATTGACCCTGACGGTATGTTTCCTCTTCGGGCATGGGAAGACGGCATCATGATATCCGCAAAAGTAATACCCGTAAAAGTAATTCTGTAAAAGCGGTTGACATTGCAGCGGATCTTTTGTACAATAGTTATTGACCATAAGTCAATAACTATGAAAAAGGGGGCGGTGCAAATTGGCCAGGCCAGTGAAAAAACAGCCGGAACAATGGAAGAGAGAGATTTTAGCTGCGGCAAAGGAATTATTTTTATCAAAAGGCTATGAAGAAACTGCCATTACGGATATTATGGAAGCAGCGGGGGGTGCAAAGGGGATGTTTTACCGTTTCTTTCAGAGTAAGGAAGAGGTCATGCATGCCCTGGCGGATCAGATGTTTTTTGCCAATAATCCTTTTGAAGAGGTCAGGAAGCGTTCTGATCTGAACGGACTGCAGAAGATACGGGAGGTGCTTGCCCTTGACAGGGCCAACACGGAACGGGAAGAGATCAATATTCAGGCAGTCTCCATCCTGAAAGACCCGCATATTCTGGCGGCTGCGGTAGCGGCGAACCGGCGGGTGCTGACTCCTTTATGGTTTGAATTGATTGAGGAGGGCCGGCGTGACGACTCAATCCGGACGGAATACGCAAAGGAGCTTTCCGAACTGCTGCCGCTTGTGAATTTCTGGCTGCTGCCCTCCGTATTTCCGGCGGATGCAGAGGAGATACTTCACAAGTGCGGATTTGTTGCGGAGGTTCTTTCGGCAATGGGGCTTCCAATCATCGAGAATGAGATGTGTGAGAGGGCAGAGGGGATATTGGGAAGCTGCCGGGAAGAAAGGAAAGGATGACGGATGGAGCAGAGATTATTTTCGAGGAATTTTACGCTCCTTTTGCTGGGGGGATTCTGTATGCAGCAGTTGGCTTGAAGCCCGTCATGTATGCAAGTGTCCTGTGCTTTTTCATTACGGCACTGTTGGAATGCTTTATAAAATTGCCTTATCAGGCCGGGAATTTCAGGTATTATGGTATGTGTGATTGGACTGCTTGCCCGCAAAGTAAGGGGAATGTAGGATGGTTCAGAAAATGTGTTGTGTGGGAGAAAAGGAGGAGACGATATGTCTGAAATCGTATTTGAATCTATTTACAGGGAGATATTTCCCTTTTGGGAGAAGCTTCCGGACGCAGAGAGGGAGTACATCTGCCGGAATTCATACGATGTTACTTATCCTAAGGGCAAGAATATTCATGACGGCAGTGAATGTTCCGGCGTGATTCTTGTCCGTTCGGGATGCCTGCGTCTTTACATGATGTCGGATGAGGGAAAGGAGATTACGCTTTACCGTCTCCATAAAGGCGATCTGTGTATGCTGTCCGCTTCCTGTGTGCTGGATGCCATCACGTTTGAGGTGTTTGTAGATGCGGAGCAGGACAGTCAGTGCTGCGTGGTAAGCGGGCCTGCTTTTGCGGCAGTGTCAAAACGGAATCCGGACATCCGCATATTTGCGTTGGAAACCGCAGTCAGCCGCTTTTCGGACGTGATGTGGGTGATGCAGCAGATCCTGTTTATGAGCATGGATAAACGGCTGGCAATCTTTCTTTCTGACGAATCCGCCCGAACGGGTTTGGATACTATTCCATTAACCCACGGGCAGATTGCCCGGTATATGGGTTCTGCCCGTGAAGTGGTATCCAGGATGCTGAAATATTTTGCCGGCGAGGGGCTTGTGGAGGTTACAAGGGGCGGCGTTGCAATCCTTGATAAGAAACGTCTGCGGGAACTGACTTTTTAGGACATCGCTGCATTCAGTTTGAAGTAAATGGTGCCTGAAGTGCAATGATGTCCTAACATTTAGTCCGGTTATTTTCGAGACGCTATGCCAGCATGGAGAGGATCTCCGCTTTCGACTTTAAGCCTGCTGACTGACTTAGAATATTGCCGTTTTTGATCACAGTCAGCGTGGGGATGCTAAAGACACCGAATCTCTGTGCCAGCTCCGGTTCCTGGTCTACGTTGATTTTGGCTATCAGGTATTGCGGATTTTCCTCTGCGATCTCTTCCACTATGGGAGACACCATGCGGCAGGGACCGCACCAGTCGGCATAGAAATCCAGAAGCACGGGCTTTTCACTGGTTTTTACGGAATCGAAGTTATTTTTGTTTACATGAAGTATGGACATAATTTTATTTTCCTTTCTTTTTGTTTTATCTGCTCACAGTGTATCATTTTCTGCTCACTGTTTCTGTGATGAGGTCACATTTTTGGCTTTGCATATAAGCTGTGTCATGGTTCCCATTGGACAGTACACGCACCAGGAACGGGGCTTGAATAAAATCATGGTAAGAAAGCCCAGTACGGTGGAGGTGAGCATTACGCTGTAGAAGCCGAAAGCAAACTGAGCGACGCCGTCAGAGAACAGCGTTCCGTGGTAAGCCCAATGCCACGGGAGCTTGAATGTCCACAGCAGCGTTACCGCTGTGCCAAGACTTTTGGTTCCGGCGAATACCAGCCAGGTGTTCCACAGCATAAGGAAGAACATTGCAAAGAAAAAGATCAAAAATCCGTATCGGAAACAGCCGGATTTCATCCACCTGGGGATATCCTTTTTTCGTGACAGCCCGAACCTCCCTCCGATCAGGGAAAAAAGCTGACCTCTGCCGCAGTACTTATTGCAGTAAGCCTTATTGCCCTTGATAATCGCTATGGCAAGGGGGATAAAGAAGCAGAGAAGCCCCAGCCATGCAAAGAGGATATTGAAAAAACCAAGGATCAGGTAGGTAAGAGAGAAGATCCACAGGTAATCATACCATTTCTTTTTTTGTTTCATTTTTCCGCCACCTCCAATGCGATGATGCTTGCGGGACATTCCTTTACGCATTTTCCGCATCCCACACACAATTCCCTATCAATGATTGCATGGATGCCATTGGGAATGGAGATTGCATTTCTTGGACAGACCTTTATGCAGGATCCGCAGGCAACACATTCCCGGATACTGACAGCCGCTTTCTTTTTTGCCATGGTAAAAACTCCTTTTGTTTTTTTCTATTATATAGGGGAAAAATGATTTGTTCTGTGATGAAGTCACCATTTGACGGTTGCAGAGCAGGAACTGCGAGAGCCAGAGGGGAAAAATATCTTTATAGAATGTGAAGAGGAATGTCATAATGGTTTACAAGGTATTGCAAAAGTTTCAGGTAGGAAGTAAATGTTGTGTTTCTTTAGAGGGGGATGCAATGCTGTTGAAAAATGGGCTGAATTTAAAAGATGAAATGGGAAATATTTTTTCCGTTGAATCTATAGGTATGGTCAATTATAAAAACATAAAAGATTGTGAACAGTATATAGAAGTATTTTTTAAAGGAGATATTGATAATATGGGGCAATATTTGAGCCTGATGGGAGAAGTATGATATAAAAATGTTAGAAGATATTGCACACCAATTAGGATAGAATAAATTTTAAGGAGTTATTTTAATGGTTCAATATGAAATGTATTTTACAAATGAATATACGAAAGAAATATTATATGATTTGGCAGAAGTAATGAGCTTGCATATAGAAGAAACAAGTATTGAAAAAGCAGTGTTGGAGAAAGATAAAAGTAGTCAGAATAATTTATTTTTCTTAGAAGAAAAAGGACAGTTCATATGTGTTGATTGTAATGATAATGATTGGATTTTTCCACTGGTTGTAGTTTGCAATGAAAGAATCTAAAATGAAGTAAAAGAGGTTATGCTTAGATGGGATAATTTGATAAGAGAAGAATATGCTCAAGAATTAACAGGGGATATTGTAAATGTATATGATAAAGAAAATACTTTGTTACATAATATAGAAGAAGTTTATGGTATAGAATTACGATTGTCCTTGCATCTGCCCAATGGGCAGGTGCAAAAGAGATTGGGAACCTGATGGTCAAAAGTAAATATAATTAAATTTAGATTTGATAGATAAAGGGGAAATTGTAATTGATTAATAAAATTAAAAGTATATTAGATGATAGCAAGTGCAAATTAGAAAAGGATTCTGATGGGAGCATATTGTTGTATCAAGGAGTTTACCCTGAAGATTGTATTTCATTAGTCAATGAACCACAAAATAATAAATATATTATATATGAAATACATTGAGATAGGAAAAAGTAATAGCAGAGGTAAAAGATGCAGAAGCAGCTATTTATACAGTGATTGCTTATAAAAGCAAGTATGATGATCCAATCAATAATATAAACGTTATAAGGATTAGAGATTATATGGAGGCCGGTGAGGAGAAGAAAGCGTGGGCTATTATTGAAGAATGTTTCGAAGAATCATTGTATTCAATAGGACATGAAGAACATTTAAAAGTATCTCTTATAAAAGAAGAAGATAAAGTAAATGTAAAATTTGAAGGAGAATATCTTGTTCAGAATGTATCAATTAATAGGGGATATATCGTGTTATATAATTATTGTGAAAAATTGAAGTGTATTTCTTTATTTTATAAGAGGGCGTAAAAAATTCTGTGTCTATGGGAAATTAAGTTCCTCTGATAAGAGTTCGATATGTAAAATTGCTTGTCGATTTTATAACGAAATGCAGAGAAAAATAAATTGCAATATAAGCTTCTTTGAAGCGAGACCCGTATTTCTTCATGATGATGTACGTATAAAGGCACATTTCCTCATCTGTTTCCTTTCATTAGTCATATACCGATATCTCGAAAGAGAGCTGAAGCACGCCTTTACCTGTGAGACGATTCTGGATAAACTAAAGACAATAAATTTTGCGGACATACAGGAACAAGGCTTTATCCCGCTTTATACATGTGACAAGTTAACCGATGCCTTGCACGAGATTTGTGAATTTGATACCGACTTTAAATTCATCACCAAAAGTCATATGAAAACAATTCAGAAAAAAAGTAAAGGAAGAAAATAAAATACCATAGTCTAAAACAACGCTAAAAATCGCTACACTGCCCATATTTTCAAGCATTGTAGCGATTCTATTTTTTCTCAACTGTTAAAAATGAGATTATAGCACAGAAAAAATAAAAATGCAAGAGTTATGAGAAATAAAAAAGCCTTATTTCAATGCGTTTGAGGATGCTTGGATATACAGTTTGCTTCGAAAGAATATGGTGTTAACTGCTAAAGACGGGATTTCAAATACTTTACAAAACAAAGATTATAAATAACAATAAATTATAATGAAAATTTAATAATAAATTATCAATCTATATTATTGATTTTTCGCTGATTTTTGCATATAATAAAAGTAAAATAAAGCAATGGAGGGGTTTGTTATGGCAATTACAGCAGATCTTTTACAGAGCCTTGTTCCTATTTCACAATTCAATAAAGGTCAAGCAGCGAAGATATTTGACAGACTTCATTCTGAAAGGGAATTAATTGTTTTAAAGAATAATCAACCTTCAGCAGTTATTTTGTCACCGGAAGAATATATAAGGCTAATGGAAATTGAGGAAGATTATTTTCTCTTGTTAGAGGCAAATAAACGCATGGGGGACAATGGAAATAATAAAACAATTTCATTTGATTCCGTAATGAGCGATTTAGGAATCAGCGAAGACGAACTTTTGGATATGGAGGACGTAGATATCGAATGACATGGAATATTGAGTTTTTAGATGAAGCGGAAAAGGACATGAAGAAACTCGATCATTCAGTTCAGATTCAAGTCTTAAAGGGTATCCGAAAAGTTAGTCGAAATCCATTATCCGCAGAGGAGGGTGGATATGGAAAACCTTTGGGTAACAAGAGTGGGACAAATCTTACGAATCTTATGAAAATAAAGTTCAGGGATTTGGGAATCAGAGTTGTTTATAAGGTGGAGCGTGTAGACGGAGTAATGAAGATTATTGTAATTTCTGCCAGAACCGATGAGCAGGTATATAAGGAAGCAGCAAAAAGGCGAGACAAACATGATTTATAACAGAAGATGCAATAAGGTCGTTATAAGGAAATTTCTTAGTAGCGTTTTTTTAATGGAGGGAGAAGGATATGGCAAAATTAATCTTCACCAGCCGCCACGTTCGAGATACACCTTATCCCATCTACAGAATTATACACAATACATCAGTACTCGTGAAGGAGCAGAGAAGGTAGATGAGAGCAAAAAGAATCTTCCGGTCACGATGGCACAGAAGAAGCTGATAAAACAGCTCCTGAAAGACATTCCGGATGCAAAAAATTTGTTGGAGTATGAAGTTTATCATCAACATGCTGCCATTGGAACGCCTCCGAATTTATTACCCAAGCATTGGAGCAGAAGCTAAATATAGTGGCCGCAAAAGAAAACTATGTGGATTATCTAGCCAACCGTCCACGTGTGGAGTGAACAACAAGGCACGGGGATGAGATCCTTCTGTCCTTCCGGTATGAGTATGACGGAAACCCAATTTGCAATTTTTCCCGTGTTTTGTAGTAAAAGTATTTAGTAGTAATGTGAAGAGTTGGAAGACTTTCATTACTATTTGTGTTGCTGGCTTGGCGGCGGAATGGAGATATTTTACAAAAAAGATTATTAGATGAATATACAGAAGAAAAAATAACATTAAAAAATGTTTGACTGGTTCCAGAATGATAAGTGTATCATATAGTGAAACATTTGCTATTTAAACAAAATTTTCAAAATGATGAGTTAAACGAGATACAAATCTTTATATGTAAGATTGGAAATCTCAGTTATATTGCTAAATCTTTAATGGGCATGAATCGGTAAGTCTCCCACCCCTTGCAAAACAGGCAAATTTCTGCTATAACTAAAATATATATTTTTTGAAAAGAGAGCTTGACAAACATAATAACCTGTGCCATTCTCAAGCAAGCAGAGTTATAGTATATAGCCCTGCAGTGTTGTTTTGTTCAATTTTATATCGTCAAGAGTGGCGTTCTTATGCCTGCAGATAACTGTGTGGCAAAGAGCGCCTTTTTGTTTTAAATATTGGAGGTATTTTATCCACTTATTCGGAAAGAGAACACTTATATTTTAATCAGTCAGGAGGTAACAAAAGTATTCGCAAATGGGTAAGAAAATATTTGCTGCTGGGATGGCCTGCCTGCTGGCTTTGTCGCTCGTGGGTTGCTATGAATACCGGGGTCCCTATACCAGAGCTGATGTAGAGGAATACCTGACAGGAAGATACCCAGATGAAACGATCCATATCCGGCAAGAAGGACTTCAGACATGGGAATGTTGGTTTGACGAACTGCCGGATGCGGTTTTTCAGGTTTGGGTAGGCCAGGGCGGAGGCGATCCGGTGCCAATGCTCTACTCCCGGATGGTTTCTGATGAAGCAGAGGTGATCCCGGCATATTATCTGGAGCAATATCAGAAAGAGGGAGGCAGCTTAGACGCCTGGGAATTGTATGACGAAATTTTGGATACCAGGTATACTTCTATCGCCGATCTTACTCCAGCTTTAGAACAGCTGTCCGCCTTTTACGCCTGGATAGAGGGCAAGCCTCTGGCCCAGCTCATACCAAAGGGACAGTATAAGTTCCAGCCGGAACTGCCTTGGCGGATCTACTCCCCACAGTTCCACAACTTTAAAGAGATGGTTGTCCATGGGCCGCAGGACGAAGCGGAAGCGGTTCAGGAAGCCCTGGAGGATTCCGTAAAGAAATATTACGCTTTTTACCGGCTGCCCTGTGATGAATTTTCTCAGACAGAGCTGGAAGAATACGCAGTGAACGCCTGGCCCTGGGCTCCGAAGCCCAGAGTCCGGCAAGGAGAGGAAGCTTTGCCGCCGGAGCTGCTGGCCGGCATCGGCCTGGAAAGCGGTGTTATTAACTATGGCGGCCTTTATACGCTGCTGGTCCGTCTGGATTTTGATGTGAAAGGTACGGCGGAGCATTTTACCGTCATCGGCGCAGATGGGCATTCCTACGAATTTTCCTACAGCTTTTGGGAGGAAAAGGAGATGGACTGGGCCAATAACGAGACTATCACCCTGCCGGTATGGTATCATCTTCGGGACGGCTACCCTGTTGGAGTGGAGGACGAAACCGACTGGATGTATCGGGGACCGGTGATTGGACTCAAAGGAGGCTGGAACATTGACACTCATAACGGACACTTCCATTTTTATATGCCGTTTTTTGAAATTACCGGATTTAGTACGTCCTGGGATAATGACTGATCTGTATCTTAAAATCCTGGCCGTGAAGATATGGCTTGCGTCTGTGATGAAGTAAAATATTTCACTGAACAATAGCCAGAGGAGGGACAGAACATGATTAACAGATTTTCCCCAAGACCAGAAATCAGTGAAAAACTGAAGGCAAGACAGTATGGGGCGGACTGGGACGAGACCAGCACCATCGGCGGCTTTCCATTCTGGATTCAAGACTGGGAATACACCCCCTGCCCTGACTGCGGCAAGCCCATGAAGTTTGTGGCCAAGCTTTCATGGGAGATGCTGGACTTTATGGAGGGCAATTGTTATGTGGAGGTATGTCCGGAGTGCCAGGGAAAAGGGCTGCACCTGAAAAAACTTCCGCTGCTGAAGGTGGATGTGGGGAAGGTCTGTAAGACCTGCGGCGGCTCAGGCTATCTGCCCCAATAATCATCATATTAAAACCAGGGAGATTGA
Source organism: Candidatus Merdisoma sp. JLR.KK006 (assembly GCF_036941035.1). Taxonomy (NCBI): domain Bacteria; kingdom Bacillati; phylum Bacillota; class Clostridia; order Lachnospirales; family Lachnospiraceae; genus Candidatus Merdisoma; species Candidatus Merdisoma sp. JLR.KK006. The sequence continues at coordinate 99,052 of NZ_JAYMNS010000010.1, forward strand.
ATAATGGGAATTTTTGATAAGCTCAAAAAGAAAAAGGAATTAAAAAAACCAAACTTGATTGTTTTTGAAAAAGAAAATGCTGATAATGATTATGGGAATTTTGAATTGAAGATAAAGCCCCGGATTTCTATTGATGAGGGATTTCCGCAAGAGGCATATCAGCTCCTTGCAGGGAGGCATAAGGAAATGCTGGAGCAGATTGAAGAGATAATTTTCAGGAATTATCTTGATGAAACCAGTGAAGACCTCTCATCAGAGGTTGGAAGTTTCCCCGACATCCGTTATTTTACGGGGAATTACTATGTTGTGTACGAGAGTTACAGTTTCACTTACCGGGACAATCATCACCGTCCTTACCGCATTAAAAACGGACAATATAGAAATGTAAGTTATAAAGGAAATGAACGGCAGGAAAACTATCTCCCTTTGGATAGCAATGAAATCAACAAGTATTATAACATTTTTATCCAGGTTGGGCTGACCGGAATGGAAAGCGGACAGGAAGAAGATTATATGAGCCTTGACCTGGTTACGGAAATTGCTTCTCTGGAGGATGAGTTTGAGTTTGAAGTTTTATCTCATGGCGTAATGTAAACGAGAATAATCAGAATATAAATCTCGATTAGAAGGAATATAGGAAGAATGAAAAATCAATATACTCGCTGGCAAACAAGAAGGAGAAGTCTTCCCGAACAAAAGAAAAGTGGGAATGGCTGGATACTTGGAAAGTCATGTTTAACACTGCACTTAACATATCAAATATATAATCTTGCCGAGGAGGCAGAACGGCAAAAAGCTATTCTTCGGCTGAGTATTCCTCGGAAATGCAAATTAAGTCCGGAGTTAAAAGACTTTTTGAATGAATATAAATATGTATTGGATTATGCGATTTGGCAATTCAAGAAAACAGGCCGATTATGTTTCAATAACACGAAAGGGCCGGAAACAAGCATAACCATCAAGAGCACCACAAGGAGTATTTGGCGATGAAAAAATCATTTTTGTCCTATCCCATAAAGATCAGCAAGAATTTCTGTGGGAAGAACTTCAAAACGTAAAGACGAACATATTTTATCCCTCCGCTCCTGCCGCATGGTATTTTTACTTTCAGGATGAAAAGAAAACAAGGAAGATTGCTGTTACGCCCCGCATAGCAGGCAGCAGTGAATTTGTAGACATGCTTAAGAAAAGAGGATTTCCTGCCCAAAGCCCTGGTGCTCTCAATTTTGATAAAAATGCCGCTAAGGATATTTTCAATGAGGTATTTGGATAGGATTTTGGGAAATCAGCAAGAATGAGAACCAATACATATAGTTAAATATAAATCGAAAGTTGTGGAGGTGCAAATGAAAAAAATTGAACAATATGGACAACTGAAAGATGACGAGTGGGATTGGTTCCCTTGGCTTCCATGGTGGCCGCCGGAGACCCGCCCACCATTCAAACTGCACACCAAGCCAGAAGATATTGCACCATTCTTTTTTGTGGAACACCACCCTTATGCCTTGTCTGTTTTATTAAAAATCGATGATGGATTTCAGGCGGATACTTTCCGTAAAGTAGGGCTTCATGGAAGTAGCAAAGATTGGGAAACACTTGCAATGGGCTTTATCGAAGAATGGGAGGAAAACAATAGTGGTGTAGATATGTTCCACTTCGATTCCGATGAGGAAATTTTTTGTGTATATTCTCAGTACATAGATGATATTGCCTTGTTTGCCAAGTGGTTCAGAAAGATGTGCAATGATGAAAAGGAGATGCGTGCTTTCCTTGAACGTGGTTTCGGAAAATTAAGGAAGCTGGAGTAACAGTTTTAGTTGTCTCCCAAAAGACATCATACATCACAAAAAATTTCAGTTTGCACTTTTCCGAAAAAGGAGATACGAAAAGCTGAAAACACATTCATTTATATAAATTTACAGGGAGATTTTATTATGGCCTTTACTTTGCAGATCAGACAGAAGAAACTATTTGGAAAGACGGTACTTGATATCCCGTCCCTGGCTCACGCCTGCGGCTTTTGCTATGGTTCTAATAATGATTTTTATATACTTCAGGAAAATGAGCAGAGCCAGGGAACCGCTGTTTTTTATAATCCTGAGCGTATAGGGCGGGGGATCTTTTTTAATGGCGGCAAAGCCAGGGAAGGATATTATGAGATAAGCTATAATATCCCTACCACCAAGGCAGAGATTGCGGATTTTACCAGGCTTGCAGGTGAAATGGAAAGGCGCCTGGGCAGAGTGGAAATGTACTGTGTGGAGGAAGAGAGGGCTTTCAGCATCAGGGAACTGGAGCAGGGGATTGAGAATTTTGCCATGTTCAATCGGAAGTCGCTGAACCAGTTTTGCGGCAATAAAGAATTTGTGAGCTATATCCTTACGCTGGCAAGGTGGCCTTATACGCTGACGGAGGACAAGGCAGCTGCATGGGAGGCATGTACAGATCTTTCAGACTTCGAGCAGACGCTGCATGATATTCAGGCATTGGATGTCTATTACGCAAAGCCGAGGCTTCTGCAGAAAAACGATACAAAGGAGATAGGAGCCTTTTATGCCTTGACAGAAGAATGTGAGAGTGTTTTTCCTGTCCGTGCTGACGGGTTCCTGAATCTGAGTAAACTGAAAATAACAGAAGGGTTCGTCCAGTTTGTACTTTACAGTGAGAATCGTGTGCTGGAGGGGATGTTCCCTTACGAGCGTTTTATTGAGGAAATGAGAAGGCATGATGGTATCCGGCAGTTTGATGCGGACCATATCCTGATCCCGCCAATGACAAAAGCGGAGCTGGAAGAACTGGCCGGGAAACTGCACTGAAAGGGAGAATAATTATTATATCCGTTACATGGCCGGAGAAATAGTATATAAATGATCAAAACCAATGTTATGTTGAAACAGGAAGCTACTGGCGAAAAAGTGATCTCCTATCCCCAGAGGAAATGCGTCAGGAAGGACATCTGGTTTCAGAGGGAACACAACCTCTGGTTTAGAAAAATAAAGGGAATTTATGAAATACACTCTTGATACAGATTTTTCATCACTGAACGGGCCAAAGGCGGCTAACTGGATGATGGGCTTTCAGGATATAGCCCACGATGCTTTTGCAGACAGCGGCAGCCATTCACGGCTTTTAGGGAACCTTTTAATTCTGAAATCATATATGCACACACTTCGCCAGGGCCTGGCGGAACAGGGCAGGATGGTTCCGGTTATTCTTCAGAAGGCGATTGACCCTCTTTGGGACTATCTGGAGGGAAAGAAAGCAGTCTCTGATTTTCAGGACTTTGCCAATAACCTTTATGCCGCTGCCCTTGATTATAATGTGGGGGAAGAAATAGCGGATGCACAGGCAGAATTTTCCAGAAACTTCGTAGATATACCCTGGGGAAAAACCTGTGAATGGCAGATACTCACATGGCTTTCTACTCTTTTGATGGAAGTGGTCGCCACCTGTGGAGGGCGGCTGGATTTTGAAGAATTTGAGGATTATGAACAGGAAATAGATTTTTCTGAAATGGATGAAATGCTGAATATGTTGGCGGATGCCGGCATTGAGCTTACCGGTATGCCACTCTCATCTAACTAAAGCAGCAGACGTGATGAGCGCATGGGAACAGGTTTCCCAGACACCGCTGTTCCGGTAGGTTATAGAGCATATTCAAAACGGGCTGAAAGCCGCATTGTCTGCTGTGCCGGAGCAGTATCCGGCTCTGCGGGAAGAATACCGCCGGTATACGATTTTTCCGGAAGAATATGCTGCAAAGCTGTTAGAAATTTGATTCGTGGTCTCAAAAGCAGGTGAAGGAGAACTGGTTTATGTTTTTAAAAAAAGAAAAACCCAAATTTGAAGTACGCCCGCTGTACTCCATCCGTGAGGAACTGGAACTGATCAGGGAGTTTTGCTGGCAGCCCAAACTGGAGGCAGGCAAAATCTACACAGAGGAAGAAATAGACGCTGTAGAAAAACGGTTGAACTTTAAACTGCCGCAGCCTCTCCGGGAACTTTATCTGGTGCTGGGCGACTATATGTGCGATAAGAAAGATACCTGGTTCTGCCGCCCGGAGGAACTTCATTGGAGCGGTAAGTATCTGTTGGTGACAGCTATGGAGAGAACCAATCAGGGCTGGGGAATCTACAGAAAAGACCCTTATCTCTCGGTGTATAACTGGCAGCGAAGCGGGGTCAACAGTTATGGCGAGGAGAAGGATGAAAAGCCGAAATCAGAGGTGGTAAGAAAAAGTGCGTACAATCAGTATTTCTCGAAATCCTGCTTTTATTGGGATATTTTTATTATCCATCATGTGCTGGATAAGGTCTTGCAGGATTGGTGGAATTTGCACCAATCCCGGATGACAGAGGAAATGTCTCCTTTTTACATTGGCTGTTCCCTGCCAAAAAAATTGGACGAAATGCGGGAAGTCCGTCAGAGAATGGAGAAATGGCTGCTTCCCATCTCAACAAAGGCAGAGCTTATACGGGTGGAATTATCCATAAAAAGTACAGATCCGGAGGATTATATGGTCTATGCTTATACGGACCCGGAGAAAACTCTGCTGATCCTATCTTTTAGCGCCCAGCAAAAGTATGGGATGATCACTAAGGAGCCGGTCCACTATTCCTTTGCCGAACAGGTGGAAGAAAAGACCGGGATGCTGTTCTGGTCCTGGAATGGGCAGGGCCGGGAACGGATGGAGGAAAAAGAAAAGGAAATGCAGGCGGCGGGCCTGTTTAAAAGGTGAAACTATGTACACGATTGAAAAGGAATTAAAGATACTCCGGCAGTTCATCAGCCTGAAGCATATGGACGGCTTGAAAAAATGGAAATGCTATTCGGAGGATGAAATCTCTACGGCAGAGAAGCGGCTCCATGTAAAACTCCCCATTCCCATCCGGGATATTTACCGCCACATGGCAGACCTGTTAGTCACCAGCGGTTATCTGCGTCCATTGGAGCTTCTTCATTGGGAGGGAAAATATCTGGGACTTTTTCTTGCCCCCGGAGAAGGAGATATCATCGGGATACGAAAGGGCAAAACTTCTGGTGGTTTATACGCATGGGAAGAAAATGATCCAAAAGACATAGCCTGGGAATATGAGGATGAACTGGCAGATGCCTGTAAGGCGGGGGACGAGGACGGAAAGCGAAAGGCTGTGGCAGCTTACCAGAAATACTGGAAAAAGCGGAATATCCCTTTGCTCCACGCTCCCCTGAACATTCATAAGCTGGAACATGAACCCAGGTTTAACCATGCCCTGGACGCATATGGGCTGTTCCTGGTGATTCATGCCATCCGTGAATGGGAAGAAATGACATGGCGTGAACATGCCAATGATCGAACCTGCCTGTTCAGTGATTTTTTTCCTGCAAAGTTTTCAAAGGAATATTTTCAAAACATAGCAGATCGGATCAGGGATGATTTTAAGCCCCTTTCAGACCATCCGGAACTGACCAGTCTGGGCGATTTTCCTTTGCAGATGGCATATGTCCACAAAAATCAGGAAGCCTTGCTGATTCTGGGGCAGGAACCGGTCTGCTTTATGCTGCTGACAAAGACGGCTGCAGGGAGCGGCTTGCTTGAAAGGGTTCAGGAACAGACTGGTCTGGCTTTTCATGTGGGATTTTAGGAACAAGTCGGCAGGACAAGAAAATGAGAAAGCTTGCAGGGAGCAGATGATGAGGAAAAATAACAGAACAGGAAAACGGCTGCGGCTGATACCTCTTATATTGGGAGGCTATGCTGCATTTCTGGGTTTTGGTCTGGCAGTGATCGGGCTTGCTGAAATGAAGGAAGGGATTGGCATTGTCCGGCTCCTGATCGGGATTGGCATGGCGGGCTTTGGCTTGCTGGGAATATGGGACGGGGTGCGTGATCTGGTGAGGCCGGATAAAAAACCGAAACAGGCGCAGGCCAGCCAGTTTATCCTTACGGACGTATCTGGAAACAGGACCTCCAATGTTACGGCGGAGGCTTTACAAAAACAGATGGAAAGCCTGATGGGAAGTGATAAAGGGGGCGTTTTCAAACTTCAGATCCTGCCGCCTTTTGCTGTACAGGAGATAGGGAACATAAGTCAGATTTTCTGCATATATCACGAACTCTTTCGATTAACAGTATTTTTAGATGAATCTAAGGGCGGATATGAATCATACCATAAAAGCGCAGAGTTTGACGAGGCGAAGGACTGGTTTGAAAAACTCCTGACTGGCAGCGCTGATCTTTCGGGGTGGAAAAAAAATGAGAATGGATATGACGATGAAGAGGAAAGCAGCGGGGAAGATGACGCCGAATGGGAGGAAAACAGCATCTGTCCAGGCGAAACGGAGGACAGCCTGGAAGATACAGATGAGGCAGCAGAACCGGTTGCTGATTTTAACAAACCGGACTCTTTGAGAAATACAGAAGAGATTGGGGCGAGGAAAAGCGAAGCCGATACCCGGCAGACTGAGGAAAACATAAAATCTTTCTGGCAGCAGCTTCAAAGGGAACAGAAAGGCCAAATGCGGAACTGGCGCCAGCTTCTGGTGATTTTTGGAGAGAGCTGGCATGATGAACACACATTTTTCTCCGCCAGGGATGTGGAACTGGCCATTGACGGCATCCATGAGGGAAAATACACAAAGGTAGTCCTGGAATGGGGAACGCAGGCGCTTGATTTCTTCCCCGGCGTTCAAAATGACCTGATGGTGATCTGGTGTACGAATAACACAGGAAAAGGGAATACCAGGTTTCTGGCGAAAGAAGGAACAGTGACACAGGTGAAATTTTGGCTGGTCCATTATCTGGATCGGGGCTCTTTTGAAGAAATGGACAGTTGGTCTGATATTACCGTCCAAATAGAAAAGCTCACTGCCAGGATGGAAAAGGAAAAGAGAAAGGACAAAAAGAAGCATGGGTAAGTATTTTAGCGATGTAGTGGATCAGGCCATTGAGGACCTCTATTATTGTTGTGATAACGACAAGGCAAAAACGGCTGCGGACGCATTATTGCTTGCGGCAAAGGAAGACGATGGGGATGCCTGCTATATCCTCTCCCGCTGCTTTTCCGGCTCCTGCTACAGCTGGGAATACCACCCCTTTGAAGAAAACGAGGCGGCGGCCTATGCCATGCTCCATCAGGCAATCTCCCTGGGCAGCGCTGCCGCGGTTCTGGGGGCGCTGCGTATGGATTTGCTGACACCGGAGCTTAAGGAGATCATGCCTTTTGAGAGCATAAAAGAAGCATGGGATGTGATCTATGAAAAAGCCGAAAACGGCTGCGCTTTCTGCCAGTACATGATTGGGAACACCTATTATTTTCTGGACATCATAGAGATCGAAGACCGTAAGGAAAGGGAATTTGCAAATAAGAAAGCATGGAATGATTGGAAGCGGGAGCAGATCGAGAAGTGCCTACCCTGGTTTGAAAAGTCATTTTCCGGAGGAATGATTCTGGCGGGGCGGAATTATGGTCATTATTACCAGTATGGACGGGGAGAATACATTCCGCCGGAGCCGGGAAAGGAAGTGCCCATTATGCGCCAGGGCGCAGAACGGGGCTACCCGGAGTGGATGTATGCCTATGCCCATTATCTGGCCTATACAGAGGATAACGATAAAGAAGCTCTTCCCTGGGCGCTGAAAGCGGCAGAGGCAGGACATCTCTGGAGCTGGCATATCATAGGGGATATTTATTGGAACGGCAGGGCAGTGGAGCGCAATCTGCCCTATGCCTTAGAGTGCTACAAAAAGACTGCCAGCTATGGTAACGACAGCTATGCCTGCCGACAGTTGGGACGTTTGTATTTCAACGGCTGGGGTACGGCTGTGGACTATGCGCAGGCGATTCAATGGCTGGAGAGAGATAAGGAGCCGGAAGGTATCAAATATGATCTGCTGGGGATCTGCTATCTGCTGGGGCGCGGCTGCCAGCAGAACCCGGCGCGGGGAAAAGCGTTTTTGGAGAAAAGTCAGGATTCGCCCTATAAAAGCTATGGTCTGGGGATGATGTATGCCGAGGGGATCGGCGTACGGGAGGATATAGAAAAAGGCGTGGAGTATCTGAAAGCGGCGGGAAATTACGGGCCGGCAATCGAGGCATTGAAACATTACAAGAAAAGCCTGTTTGGGGTGTGGCGAAGAAAATAAGGGAGGCTTTTATGACAGCAGCAAAAAAGTATTTGGGGATATTGAGAGAATGTGAACCGCAGTTATGGAAAGAGCCATTCAAAGAATCCGGCTTTACAGAGAAAGATTTATCAGATATTGAAAAAGGGCTTGGATATAAGCTGCCGGTGCCATACCGTGAATTTTTGTTAAGTTATGAAATGCCGAAGGATATTATTGTACTTGTTTCCTTTTGCGGCGATTCCTTTGCCTGTTCATGGAGTAAAACGTTCTCACGGGAGAAAAATGGCTATATTCCCCGGCCTGAATTTGACATTGGCCCAACGGTTGAATTTGAGTGGCATAATATCCAGGGAAACAGTGGGGCAGAATTTTTGAAGAACCTCCAGCAGGAACAGAAAACACAGGATTACTGCCCCTGCTTTTTGGAGGCAGGGTTTATCAGGGTCGGAAATGTATATGGGTATTTGGTATATCTGGATTTGGTAAGCGGCGGCATCGTCACGATACATGAGGAGGGCGTATATGACATGATGGGCACCGGGGTAGAATGGAACAGCAGATCAGAAGTAAGGAAGTATATGGAAACACGGGAACTTTATATCTGTAAGGACTTTAATGACTTTCTCCGTTTTGCTTGTACTGGCGACTTTCTTGACGAGGATGAAGCGAGATTCCCAACGCAGGAGGAATTGGAGCAGGATTATTCCTGTTAACAGATTGGAGAACTTCGGCATGCCACTGATCATTCAAAACTGGTTCCAAAATTTCCGATCAGAGAATTGTTCGGAAAGAATCTTCCAGAGGAGTTAGGACATGGATTATGAGCAGTTTATCACAGAGATACAGAAATACTGGGATCTGCGTAAAAAGGGACTGAAAAACAGGCAAACAGCTTTCTGTTCTCATTTACAAAATCTTTTAAAGAAAATGTGCCGGATGCGGATGCAGACGCTATTTTGTTTCGGTTTTGCAGGGAATACCTGGACGAGATGAAATTTCCGGGGGATGCGTTGCCCAGGCGCCATCTGCCATTTCAATTAACAAAGCTGCTTGACGATTATTTAAGCCGTGAATGTGAGAAGGATCAGATGCCGCAGATGCGGTGGACGTACCAGATTTTTGGAAACATTTACAACCCCCATGATCCAAAGCTGGAACATGATTTTTATCCCATCCTGGAACGTGCATACATGCATGAAAAATGTGATCCTCAGACGGTTCAGCTCTATTTCAGAGAACAACTTGATTCCTTATGGTGGGGGCAGCATCATTTTCCGGAGAGCATCCGCATTACAAAAGAGGAATTTGAAACTATTGTGGGTGCGGCAAAGAAAATCCTTTTAGAAAAAACAGTAGATCCGCCGCTTGTGGAAGAGTTTGAGTATTATGTGAAACTGTATCAGATTTATTTTGAATGGCAGAACAATAACAGGAACGGCGATTTTTACGAATTGTGCAGGAAAGAAGGACTGGCGTTTGAAGGAGTCCCGGTGATTTATTATAAAGAATAGGAAGGCGGCATCATGATATCAGAAGAACTGAAAAAAATCAAATCTTTTGGCAGCAGTATGGAAAGCTCCGTGACACCGGAGGATATTGCGAGCAAGGAAAAAGAACTGGGGTTTATGCTGCCCCAAGCTTTGCAGGAATTATATCTTACCTTTCATCCGGATGATCCTGCTTTTACGGATAAGGGGAATCTGATTCCGCTTGAGGAATTAAAAATTTACAAACGTGTCTATTGGACTGATACCATAATTACTATCCTGCCTTTTTGCCGGCATGAAAGATACGGCTATGGATTTGAAGTAAGCCGGTATCGCAAAAGCAAGGATACCATGAGCAGCAATGTTCCGGAAGATCCGCAGATGTGGGGGCTTTATGTGCTGCCGGAAACACGCAGGGAAGAAAAGCATCTGGAAGGCCGTGAAGTGCCGTGCAATCAGTCAAAACTCTCTCAGTGGATCATGGAATGGCTAGGATACCAGCAGACCTTGGCCCAGCCCAGCGTGGCGGCCATCAACAAGGATAAGGCAGAAAGTTATTGGAAAAAAATGCGGGAGCATCTTCCGGATACATTTTACCATGTTCCGCCGGAGCAGCTTTCCAGTCACAGAACAAATTTTAGCGTAAACTTTGCGAAGGAACCATCCAGGATTTTATGCGGAAGTGTTCTCTATTCAGAGATGGCTTATTTTGGCGGCAGGACTGATGAGGAACTGGAACAGCTTATGAAACAGATGGGATTCAAATATGTCTGGATGAAAAGCCAAGACGGACATCCTGTTTTTAATTCGGCTCTACCCCAGCCGCCACAGGAGCGGGAACTGAAATCCATTGCCCCGGTATTACAGTTTCTCTGCAAATTTGCCGGGATTGAGGGAAAGGGAGCGAAGGAGGAAAGTATTGAACGGGCAGGCGCCCGCCTGGGAGCTTCACTTCCACTTCCATTGGAAGAGTTTTACCACTATCTGCCAGGCAAATTTTATTGCAGTTATAACGTGGTCCGTCCTCTTTCCGGATTGAAGCAGGCAAAGGATGGCAAAATGAACTTTCTCACAGAAAATCAGGCGATGTATCACTGGGCGGCGGGATTGAACAGCCCGTTTCTATACCGCCGTGCCAATGACGGCGTTGGCGAATGGAACGTATATGGTATTTTAGACGGTTTTCTTGCGGCGGAATTTTTGTGGGCGCTGGCTTGTGATGAAAAATTGAATCTGATCCTTTGGGAGCTTCCGGATTTTGAGCCATCGATGTTGTCTGAAGGCGGGAAGTTGAGTCCATACCTGTCTTCCATTGCAGGAATTACAGATCAGATTGCTACAGGCAATACCCGGCGGCTTTATCAGGCCATGGACGGGCAGGCCGTTGGGCTGTATGACAGTGAGGAAGGTACGTTTTGGTTTGTGACAAAGGATGAAGCAACACAGGAACGGTTGGAAGCACTTGTTAATATTTTTGGGTAGGGAGTCTTTTGTGACAACAGTAAAAAGAGCATGAGTTACGGTGTGAAGTATAGTCAATTGATTATTCTGCCATCAAAAAATACAAAGCCAGCAGCGGAAAGGCCTTTTGCTGCTATGATGAGAACAGAAACGCCTTTTTTGTTGGTTCCACAGCCGAAGGGGAAATGTCCCTGTCTGCGATCAACTGCAGTGAGGCAGAGCATATCTTTTTAGACCTTGACAGTTTGGAATATCTGCTTGAAGAAGCCAGGCTGTGCATAAAGGACAAGGAAAGGGATGATGAAATAAGTCAATATCATCTTTATACAAAAACTCCTAAAACAAAGGTTAGCCTGTCCGATTACTGCCAGGCGGATAAGTCTCCCCAGAAAGGAGAAAATGGGGAAAGTATTTGCCCTGTTACTGCAAAGAAAGAACCGTTATACGTTCTATGCAGCGGAGCTGATTTTATGAAAGTGATAACCGGGGTATTGCAGAAAAAGCCGAAAGCTGCGAATGAAGAATTGCTGGCAGCTCTAAACCATTATCTGCAAACCGGGAATTTATGATAGACGGATTTTTCAAGATGAAAGAAAAGGATTTTAACTATGAAAAAAGAATCATTCCCCTTACTCATAATCCTGCGGAATATCGTATGTGTCATACTTGCTCTCCTGGTGATGTTATCTGCTCCTACCGGCTGGCTGTACGATCTTTGGGCTGGGGAGGGAATGGGGCAAGGCCAGCGGCCCGGCGCGGATGTCCAGCGGCTTCAGAGACAGGAGGATATAGAAACCTGCTTTTTGAGCAGTACCCCGTCCACTGTGAATGGCGGCACTCTGGTAGCCTGCCCACTGGCTCGTCTGCGGGATGTGGGGCAGGCGGGCATACATACCCACCATAACAGCGGCGTGAAAAGGTCAGTAAGCGTTTCTGAATACATTTATGCCGACTATCCTCTCCCGCCTTTACAGCGGTTTATCCAGGGCTTTGTGGGCGGGTACTATAACCGCTATTATCTGGCAGAACTGGAGGATGGTTCCTGGCTTTGTGTATATTTTGACAATTATCTGGTATTGACGGGAGCGGACAATTATCCGACTGGCTATGTCCGCTATACCACCACCGAGGAGCGCCGGATGCTGAAACAGATGGCGAAGGACTATGATGTTGATCCGGTTTATATACTGGATATGTACCGGCATGGGAAAGTAAGCTGGATGTTGGATGTTCTGGTTCGGATCGCCGTGTGCGTGGCTGCAGCTGTGATTGTGTGGGGTATCAAAAAGGCTTTTTCAAAATGCAAGCTTCCCACCCATGGCGAGTGAGTCAAAAGCGCAGACTATGGCGGACAGTTTTGTTTGGGATTGTTTGGCTCTTTGGGACAAAATGTCCCAAACTTGATAATGTATAAGAAACAATGAAAAATTGCAGGAAATTTCAACTGAGTATGCAGAAAAATGTGTTTCACAATTATTGAATTTAGATCAATCCAGCATTGAGCAGCTCCTAAAGGCAAGTATCCGCTTTTTTTATGATGCGGAAAGATGTCATGGAGAACCACTCACATTTATGTTTGAGTTTGAGGATATGGAATATCCAAAAGAGTTAGATGCACCCATGAATATCTTGCCTTATATCATACCAGTTGAAATGTATATTGACAAAGAGATTGCAGGATGTTACTCAATATCTGTTTTTTTAGAATGTGCGTGGGAGCCGGAACATGGATTACAGTGGGTTGTGAGAAATGGAAAGCCTTTATATGTGGGAGCATGTGAGGGACTTGGTTCCCACGCTGACGAGAGCATTTATCTGGAGAATTGGAGCGAAAACAATTACCTCCGTATGGCTCTATTGTAAATTAGAGCTTTGGGGCAAATTATTCCAAAGTAGGCGGTGAAAGATAATTACAGTTAGGAATGTGGAGGAAACAATTATGGCAGATATACAACTTGAACCGGGCGAGTCATTGATTGGACAGGGCATGATGGCCTACTGGGAGCCAGTGCTGGGAGGTTCATGTGATGTGTGGCGTGGTACAATCTTTGTTACAAATAAGAGAGTTTGCTTTCGCATTTCCTGGACAAGCCATATGGAATTTGAGCTTAAACTTTCAGAAATCAGAGGCTTTACAGTTGGAAAACATCTATTTGCTACCAAAGTAACGATACATAGCAAAGCCAAAGAAAAGTTTACAGTTACCGGCTTCCCTGTGAAAAAACTGCAAGGCTGGCTGAAGCAAATGGGCGTCCAGAAAATATAAAGTAATCGGTGGTGTGGGCTATGACGGACAGCTTTGTTTGGGATGGGAGAAATCTATTAAGTACAATACAAAAAAGGGATTGAATTATTCAGACGTGGCTGTGTATGATATGAATTTCGATGGTATAGATAATTATCTGCAATCTATGCTGTCTTCAAAAAATTAAAAACAGAGGGATTGATACAATGGGATATGCGCGTATTTTGAAAGATAACGATGGAAAACCATCCGGTTACCGTGAATGTGACGGCGAAGTGGCTTTTATGCCGAAGCAGCAATCGTATGAAAATATTTTCCGCCGTATCAAAATTGATGTTGATACAATGGAAGTCCTTAACCATGATTTTATAAAAGATAAGCAGCGTGTTTACCGAAGAGGTGTGTTGCTGCGCGGTATTACGCCGGAGGGCTTCCACGTTTTTAATCCGGCCTATATCGGGAACCATCAGGTTATTTATACCCCATACGGTGACGCAAAGATTGCACATCCGGAAACTTTTGAAACACTGGATGATGGTGTCGCAATGTATGGCGGAGCGTATGGCCCGGAGGGTTATGGCAGAGATGTTGAGTTTGTGTATTTTTTTACTTACACTACTGAAACCAGCTATGCTGTCCGCCTAAAGACGTGTAAAAATCCGGCTGCCTTTACTATCTTGCCCAGTGGATATGAAAAAGACGATGAGCGTGTATATTATTGCCGGGTAACAGTAAAAAGGGCGATCCCACAGTCCTTTACCGTATTGCATGATGGCTATGCCAGCGACAATAAGCACATCTTTTGGAGAGATCAATTATTAAAAACCAGGGTGCAGGATTTTGTGATATTGGGGGACGGTTATGCTAGTGACGGTAGGCAGGTGTTTTATCATGGCACACAGCTTGACGCAAACAGCGCAGATTTTACTCTGTTGGAATATTCCTATGCTAGCGATGGTGTGCGGGTATTTTGGGAAGGAGAGCTTCTGGATACCACACCGCAAACATTTACCCTGTTAAGTTATGGCTATGCCCGTGATGATAAACACATTTTCTGGGGAAATCGGTTGGTAGAGGCAGATTTGGATTCTTTCAAAGTTCTGGACGATGGAGATGCGGAGGATAAGTACTGCTATTTTTTCAATGGAATAACGATGAAAAAGAAGGTTTGAATGGAATTGAGGAAACCTTGATTGTAGTTCCTGCTATTAGATGAGACCAGCTATAAAAAGCCAAGCGTAAATTAGAAAAAAATTCCATGTATTTTTTGGAAATCATATAAAACATTCGTACAAGAAAATTAAAATAGATTAGGCTTTGGAACAAAATGTCCTGAAGTGGGCGGCAGACAGCTTCCGGAGGTGTGTATGACAAAACTAAAATCAATCGTCTTTGTGGCAGGGGTGATGCTGATAATTTTAGCGGTGGTGGTGGGCTATCTTTCCATAAAGCATCTGGCTGCTATTCTCCCTGCTGACAGCTACGAGGACAAAGGCGTTTATACCTTTTTGCCTTATCAAGTCCTGCCCGTCCAGATGCAGAATACAGGAGCCAGCGGACGTGACCGTCGTATGAATCCTACGAAAACCGTCTACATGGTCTATTATCAGGACACCAGCGAGAGCGGCTATCAGTGGAGCCAACAAGCCATCACTCATGAGTTGGGCCAGGAGATCGTAGACGCAGGGGTTGCTGTGGAGCGGCGGGTACTGTCCATCCCCACTGATGGCTCCTATATTACCGTAGAGCCGGGCCAGACAGCAGAAAGTTACAGCGACGGACTTCGGCAAAAGTACATGATTGCCCTTATGCTGGCGGGAGCCTATGTTTTGCTATATGTGATAGTGTGGTGTGTGATAGGAAGCATGAAAAGGAGAATGGGGCAGATATGAAAGGAAAGATTATGCGCCATGTTGTTTCTTTGTGTGGGGGAGCAACAGTTGCTCTATTATTGACTAGCTGTAATCCAACAGCAGGCGCAACAGAATATGAAGTCATATATCCGTCCGGTTACAGCAGAGATTCTCATGCTTATGATAAAAAATCACCCATTGAGGGAAGCTCTTGTTATCTTCAGTGGGAGGAAGCGGATGACTACAAGAAAACCTATAATTATGATATACATATTTTGGATGAAAATGGTTCTGTATTATATGAATATCCCGATATGGGGAGCAAAGCCATGCGTGGGAGCGTGTGGGAAGATGGAAAAACCTGGGTTTGTGCGGAGCATTGGACAGCTCCACACCACAATGGCTATGTGGAAGGCTGGCTGAAAGAAAGCGATCTGCTCTTGATTGATCTGAGTGGCGGCGAGATTCTGTTTCAGGACAAGGCAGGAGAAAATGAATTTTACATCACATCAAATGGAACACGATGCTATTTCTATCTTCCTGGAAAAGAAGAAAGCGAGAAGCTGTTTGGCCTGATAAAGATACCTGCGGAAAATGCGGTGATTTATTACCGGGATACTTCGGACTGGACGCAGAAACACACGGTTTACACTTTTGATTATGTGGCAGAGCCTGATATTGATACAAGCGACGGAGTTTTAACACGTATCAAATTTTATATATCTGAAAATCAGCTTAAAGTGGCATGGACATCTTATGAATCGGTCGGGAATGGCGATTGGGAGTACCTGGAGAAAAAGGCTTATGAAATCCCACTTGCCGAAAATGCTTTTCAGTGACAGGTTTGTTTGGGATTGTTCGGCATTATAAACAAACAGAACGACAAAAGGGAATATGGAGGTCTGGGTTATATGAATATCTCCTTAATAGACGAATATGTGTATTTAGTTTTGGTCGATAATGGCTGGGCAGAAAAAAGGGATTTTCTTTTAGCAGATAACTGGATAGAGAAAATAGAACGAAAAAGTGATATGCAATGTTTTGAGTATGCAAGGAAAATTTTACACCTGTTCGGCGGCATAAAATTTAGGGAGTTCTCACCGAAAACCGGACAATATTTTTGGGAGAAATGTGGTGGTGATGTCAACCGTTTAGAGAAAGGGTATTTGCGTGCCTTGGAGCGGTTGAATAATTTAAGCGAAAAGAAATCTATTAATACCTATAATGGAGCAACGTTTACCTTTGATGCGTGGACTGCTTTTTTAGACTTTGAAATCGTAATGGATTTAAAAACGGCAGAACGGGTGGTCGGTGAAAAACTGTTTCCCATAGGCACTGTTGAACCGGATGGAATAACCTGTGCCGCTGAAAGTGGAAACATTTACACCCTATTTGATGACAGTATTTTCTTATCAGGTGATTGTATAGAAAACTATTTGAATATGTTGTTTATCCATGGACGAAAACCGAAACAACTAATTTAAAATAGCAGTTTCCGTTTATTGGGTAGAAAGTAAGGCTCACAATCCTATACGTTCCCTAGACACCAAAGTCAACTGCATATAAATGTTGGCTGGGATGCTGGAGCATGTATTTTGATATTTGCAAAAAAGGAGAGGTTTGCAGGTGTGGTGAAACAGAAAAAACTATTTATGCTTTCCTTACTGTTGCTTATGCTGACAGGATGTGGGATGATGGATAAGGCCAGTGATGCGCTGGGCAATTTTAGTGACGAATACGGAGATGACATCATGCAGGCGATTGATGATCTGCAAAATGCAGAGTATCAAGACGGCCCATTTGAAAATGAACTGGAATCAGCACGGGAGTACCTGCTGACACAGATGCAGGAGAAATATGGGATAGAATTTTCTGTTGCAGGGAGGGAAGAGCTGAAAAACTACGGACCATTCCACGGGGCAACTTATTTCTGCGAAGTTTCCCCGGTAGATGCCCCGGAACAAATCGCAACAGCAGTTGTTTCACAAACAGACTATCAGGATGTCCGAGATGATTATGCGATCTATTATTTTGAAGAGGATGCTGTGGCTCCGATTTTAACATTATGTGGAACTAAGGACTATGTAATTGACCAGCGTATTTCTTTGGAAATGCCGGAAACGGAAAAACTATGGACAGCCGAGGACAAGCTGAAGCAGTTTCTTTCGGAAAGCGGCGCATATGTAAAATTAGTTCTGCGCTTTACGGATGATTTAGATATGGAAACTTATGCAGAATATCTTTATGATTTTCTGAACAGCGTAGATCAGTTAGAATGTAATCTGCTCCTGCAGGCGAAGGCAAATAAAGTTTATATTTTCCATGAGGAACTCGATATCCTGGATGGCTTTGATGCCAGCCGCTATTCCGTGGAAGGTTTGAAACAGGAAATTGAAACATTTTTAAGCATGGGCGCACCTAAATAGAGTTGTAGGAGCGGAACATGGATTCTCCCACTTGGGCGAGTGAGCTAAAAGCACAGACGAGGTGGCACAAGGTATGACGTACAATTTTGTTTTGCCCTTTTTGATTGGTGGTAAGTATCCATAATTGCATTTGCAAATATATAGGATAAAAACTTTGATAATAGAGGGAGATAGGTTGAATGCAGTATTGGAAAGCTCATTATAGAGATACGCTACATGATACAGCCATAGAAATTATAAATACGGAGGAAGATTATAACACGGAACCGCTTTCGTTTACTTTGGACAGTATAACTTTTTGTGGCACAAGCCTTAATGACTTCCATCTCAAGGACAAAACGCAATGTGAAGAAGCAGGCAAAAAATTTTCCCTGCTGAAATGGGGAGGCCATAATTCAAAATTTACTTCTCCATACCTGTATGATTTGCAGGGATATGAATTGGAAATTGAGATACCAATAAATGTTTTCAGGAAAAAGGATGGGCAACTCATTGTTGGAGTCCTTTTTCTCTCATTCAAATTTACCAAACCAGATATGTCAAAACCACATAGCATTAGAATGTGTGATGATACAAGAGTATATCGCGATGATGTAATTGTGCGGGAATTTTCGCTTTCAGTAGATGGGATACGTTATAAAAGCACAGAAAAAACTTTGTGGTTTGAAGCTGCATTAGGAGATATTTGTAGGCAGATTAGAAGTGATTATTACATAAAGTGCTGTTTTACCTGTCAATATTCTGATTATTCGCCCTATGGCAGTGATGATTATGGCCTTATGCTCTGTTTTTGCCGTCACAAAGATGATTGCTTAAAGGTGAACAGTAAAGACGACTTCTTCTCTTTTCTTGAAGGGAAAGATTGTGATGGACGGCAGGAAACATATCTATGTGAGCACTACTGCTTGCGAAACAAAGCAAGCGGCTACCGTGGCTTTGTAGATGGGATAATCAATTAAGCAGACCAATCAATATATATGGAGGATGCGCTATGAAGATGTTAAAAAGCAAAACATGGCAGCATGAAATAACTGGCAGCGATAAAAATGTCATTTTATTTGGTGTCAATATATTTGATTACGAATGGAAAGACACTCATAAGTCTGTGAAAGTCCGCCATCCATTACATGACCGGGAATATAAATTTTCTGTCTATACAGTTGTCATTAACGGGCAGGAGCAGGAATTTGTCGCCGGAGAGTTCAGCAATTGTGTTTGGGGGTTTTATCTCTTAAAATATTGAGATTTTACATGTTTGGCCTAACTGACAGCTGAATAAAGAGAAAAATTGGATTGTGGAGTGTTATACAAGAATTAAGCTGATACAACAATTTAGGATTAGAAAAGATGAAGGTAGGTAAAAGTTATGATTGATCAGATGTTCGGCGAATTAAGATATGAGGATGATTATGGCTGGTGGGGGAAGCAGACGCTGGAGTTTGGTGGGAACCGGTATACGGTAGACGTATTGATACAGGATGACAGAGAAAAGAAAATATCTCAGGAACAGAAAAAAACATATGAATGTTTTCTGAAAAAATGGCCGGTATTGCAGGAGGATTTAATAGAAGCTTTGATCAACTACTATAATGAGGAAGAACGATTCAGCTACGGGCCAGACGATGAAGCCGAAGCCGCAGAATGGTGGCCTGAAATTGATACAAAGAAAGCGCTTTTGCATGCAGTAACATTGGAAACAATCGTTATTGCCAGCGATTTTATGCAGGAAGATAACCGATGCCTGTATTTGCTTTTTTCAAGGACTTGGGGAGGCGAGGATCTTGATGATAATGGAATTGGCGTCTGCCTGCTGGATGAAGAAATTGCCGAGATTGGTTACAAAGATATAGCATTTTAGCAGAAAAGCAGGGCAAAAGATGTATGATTTTTAAATAGAGGCAGCATGAAATGATCTGGTATATATAAAAAATGGAGGTGCATGATGAAACGTTGTATCATTTGCAAAAAAGAGATTATCGAATTTGGCGAAAAACACTTTACTGGTTTTCAGTCTATCTTTCCCCCGAAAGAATTTGACAAAGCCTGCTACTTCATCCTGGGAGACGGGAGCAGCGGCCCGTATTACCCATTTGCACAGAGAAGTGAGACAGGCAGTTTCCGGCATCTGCGCATTGAGCGTGGATTCTGGAATGAACAGATCCATCTGCGGCTCAACAGTGTCTATGTTAGTTATCTCAAATACGATTGGAGTGCAGCCATGTGTGCTTACGGGGTGTCGAACTATTCCGGTTATGGCAGGCTTTCCAGTATCCCCGAAAAATATACGGTCTGTTCCCCATGGTTTGATACGGAGAATGACAAGGACAGTCTGCAAAAGGGTCTTGTTGAATTAGGGGCATGGTATGTCGAACATTTGCCGGAGATAAACCTCTCCTATGAAAAACAGCAGACGTGGCTGGACAAGGACTACCGTGATGCCAAAATAACCAGGGCTTATTTGGATGAACATTTATCCGAATTGACGGAGCCGGAAATTTTTGAACTGTATCGGACAGTTGACCGTCTTGCAGGTGAGTATGAGAAGTCGGATATGAAAAACCGAAAGAATTCCCTGGGGTATAGTGCTTCACTTTCAGGCTTCAATGATTTTTGCTATGGCAAGTTTCCACCTAAGATCAATCATTGGGTAGACGAACTAAGTGAGATGATGCTGTCAAAGAAGGTTGTAAAAGGCATAGATATAGATTATGCCCGATCCTTTGCCATAAAAACTCTGCTGTACCTTTTCCATGACAGCCAGGAAGCAAATTATCCTGCTATACTGAAACATAAAGAGATATGGAAATAAATATCAACGGAAAAATGAATTATAAAAAAGCAACGAATGATATTAGAAAATGATTTTGTAGGAGTGAAAACTATGAATATCCTGGATTTAGCTGACCTGCTCTTATCTCCTGATGAAAAGAAGGAGCTGCAAACTTCAATGGAACTGTTAGAGAAGTCAAATTATTCTGCGTTTTATGAAAGCAATCAGAATATTATTAAAAGCATTTTATTTCTTGAAACACTTGAGGAGTTTCTGGGCTTTTCAAAAGAAAACAGTCTTGATAAAGAATGTTATTGCGCTGCTTTTCTCTGCGCTCACGGTTATGGTATCCAGATCGGCGGCTATGAGGATGACCTGACACATACTTTAACAGAGTTTTTCCATACACAGAGAATGGAATATCCGGAAATTTCAGAGATTGTCTGCAAAGAAAAGATATATACGGATTGCAGCGATTATGACAATTTCAAAAAATCCATGACTGAAATAAATCAGGAATTAGATACACATGGGATAAGGTTAGTCGTTTTGGAAGATTTTGTTTACTGTGATTGTGAGTATACTGTTTTGAAGCTGGACAAAACACTTGCTGATAAGATGCTTTCCTTATGGAGCAGCGAAAATTTTGAAATTTATTTATGAAGAAGTAGTTACCTTTTGAAAAAAATAAAGTGAACCAATAAAGGAGGCAATCTTATGGAACCTAAAATAATCAAAACGCTATGCGGTATGGAAGTTAAAATTATACCTAAGCAGGAGAATATCCCTGATTTTGATGCCAAAGCAATCCAGATAAAACATATTGACTATTATGATCCGCCGTATTCTTCGTATGAGGCTGATGAAATTACAGAAGAAGTAATTTCCAAAATTCTGGAAGAAATACCGCAGGGGCTTAATATATATTTGTACTTAGATCCCTATGGGGAAGTTGAGATGTTTGAAGTAAACTGTGATGGGGAATGGCTGGCAATCAGCTTTAGCTCGCATGGCGGAACCAAAGAGGAAAAGAATTATTATTCCTATAATCCGGAGTATGCCGGTGTAGAGGAATTTGCCCATGTGCAAAGCGGCGGTCAGTCGCCTATTGAAAAATACCTTGCGCTTACCAATATGGAAGTTGGCGTAAAGGCGGTTGAATATTTCATACGGACAGGAAAACTTTATCCAGGCATTGACTGGGCAGAACAGCTCTAATGCAATATATAAAATTTAAGGAACCTCCGGAGGACAGGATGATAAGAAAACCCACGGATGATATTGCGAACTGGCGATTACAGCAGGAGAATACATCAAAACCATTCCCATATGTTTTTCCGCAGATGCCGCCCCGTTTCCGGCGATGCTGTGCCTTTGCGAAAGCAGTATTTCTGATACAATGGGGATGCTTTGCCGCTTGTTGTGTTTGCAGTATGGTGCTGTTCATTCCTGTGGTTATTTGGGGCAGGAACATGAGAATGAGCGCCGTGATAGAGAACAGACCGTTTTTGGCGTTTTTCATTGTGGTGGCTGTCATATCACTTCTGATTTTTTTTGCGGCTGTTCCGTTTGGATTTACCCCGAAACTTTTTTGGCGGTGTCCTTGCTGCGGGCATCCATTTCCCTATTATGTTCCGATACGAAGGAATAATATGAAAGAAAAGGAATGTTTACGAAACATAGAGGGGCGGCATATCAAATATGTGAAGCTGAAATTTTGTCCACTGATTATTCCGTCAGTCTGCCCGGAGTGCAGGTATAAGTTTTTTGAAATGGATGATGATTTACAAAATGCAAGGAAAAATTGATCAGGAAGAGAAATCTAAGATACAAGAGGACCTATTTTATGATATATGCAGAAAAGGGAAAAGAACAGGAATGTTTTATTGATTTTGTAGAAAAGGCTTTAGGAATATTGGCTCAGGAAAAGTACCGTGATTTTTTAGCTGTGTTTGACAACTGTAGAATATTGACAGAAGAAGATTTAATCTCAGCGCTTCAATATTTGGATGAAACCCGGCCTGTGCTGAAAATTGATGACCCGAAACAGGTAAAAAGCCAAAATCAAGAAATATATTTAGTTGCTCTTCGTGACGGAAGCGGATACTGTATGGATTATGATTTAACAACAGATGGCGAGATGAACGATTTAACACTTCAGGTTGAATTTTTGAAAAAAGGAGACGGATATATTGTTTCACTTGATGATCTGCATACATTGTAAATAGTTTTGGTAAGATAACTTTCAATTTACATGGAGTTTGATTGTATGAAAAAGAAGGTATTATTTGTTTTTGTAATAATCCTGGTTGCTGCATTATGTGCATCTGCCTGGCTCTACGGATATTACAACCGAAAAAGCAATGATAACATTCCGTCAAAGGAATTGATGGTTTCTTATTACCAAAACAAAGGTGCAGATTATGCAACGGGACAATTGCAAGGTTACAAGAACACGCAGTTAATGGAAGTGTGGGGAGAACCAGACAGCTGCCTGTCGGGAATGTGGGGCGACATTTGGGAAACCAATAACACATATTACCTCATTGTTTATTATGACAGCAATGGTGTTGTTGAACATATTATGGTTATGAATCAAGATTAACAAATCCTATTTTTAGAACTGGAAAAATCGTGACTGGAGGCGGTAAATAAACATGGGTAATATTTTTGGTTTTGAAGAAACAGAAAAGATGGGTCTCAGAAAAGGTGTCGTTTTTTATTTTAACGATTGGATTGATGAAAAAATCATTTCCATATTGGAGGAG
>NZ_JAYMNS010000100.1:0-317 GCF_036941035.1 Candidatus Merdisoma sp. JLR.KK006
AAGAATAACGCCTGTACTTCAGCGACGGTATTTCTTGATACACCTAAAACTTTTGACACCTCCCTTGCGCTTAGATTTTTTCCCAGAAGTTCCAGAATACTTCTGACTTTTGTCTTCTTAAACATAAAAAGACCTCCCTATAGATTATTTGGTGATACTGCATCAGCAGTTCTCCAAGAATAACTATAAGGAGATTTATAGTGAAATCAAATATGTGTGCTGCCACAATATGTTGTGGTGGCTCTGAAGGTGGAAAATACCATTTCCGGGTGGCTCTGAAGCGGGAAACTGGTGGCTCCCAAGGGGGATAATATTCA
>NZ_JAYMNS010000101.1:0-293 GCF_036941035.1 Candidatus Merdisoma sp. JLR.KK006
TTTTATGTAGTATCTTTTGTTGTTATTATTCTAGTACAACTTGCTGAAAAAGTCAATGGTTCAGAAAATAAAAAATTTGTAACTTTTTGACAGGTCTTTTGGTGATTCTACCATTAGATGATATGATAGTATATTCCAAAGTATTTTAATACTTGAAATGGGTAAAATGAAGCGCATTTATTTAATCCTCATTGGGCTTGTAAGTATTGTTTTATTACCGATTTCCATTCATTTATCAGAGACTGGAAGCAATAACAGTTCAGGAGAAGAATCTGATATCCGATATTTAAAAT
>NZ_JAYMNS010000102.1:0-291 GCF_036941035.1 Candidatus Merdisoma sp. JLR.KK006
ATGGGGGTGTAGCTCAGTTGGGAGAGCACCTGCCTTGCAAGCAGGGGGTCAAGAGTTCGAATCTCTCCATCTCCATTTACACGTAGGCAATGAGAAGTGCGGAATACGGGAAGCGTGGCTGCGTCGTGCTGGCACGTAAGCAGACGGGATTACCGGATTCCATAGGGCGAAGCCCGTGAGCGAGACGTCAGTCGAGCGGCACTTCGGACTATCGTGTACCATGTACCTTGAAAACTATATACTGAGAAATATCAAATCAGATTCAATCGAGAGAAAGAATCTGAACAAGAC
>NZ_JAYMNS010000103.1:0-283 GCF_036941035.1 Candidatus Merdisoma sp. JLR.KK006
ATTCCCACAAGGTTCCACGTGTCTCGTGGTACTCTGGATACCGCCTTGTCAGCTCGTCTTTCATGTACGGGGCTTTCACCCTCTTTGGCGGGCTTTCCCAAAACCCTTCCATTAAACTCGCTGAATCAATTATGCGGTCCGAACCCCAGAATGCACGCATCCTGGTTTGGCCTCTTTCCATTTCGCTCGCCGCTACTTTGGAAATCGATGTTTCTTTCTTTTCCTCCGGGTACTTAGATGTTTCAGTTCCCCGGGTTCCCCTCCATACGTTATGTGTTGGCGT
>NZ_JAYMNS010000104.1:0-283 GCF_036941035.1 Candidatus Merdisoma sp. JLR.KK006
GCGCCAACACATAACGCATGGAGGGGAACCCGGGGAACTGAAACATCTAAGTACCCGGAGGAAAAGAAAGAAACATCGATTTCCAAAGTAGCGGCGAGCGAAATGGAAAGAGGCCAAACCAGGATGCGTGCATCCTGGGGTTCGGACCGCATAATTGATTCAGCGAGTTTAATGGAAAGGTTTTGGGAAAGCCTGCCAAAGAGGGTGAAAGCCCCGTACATGAAAGACGAGCTGACAAGGCGGTATCCAGAGTACCACGAGACACGTGGAACCTTGTGGGAAC
>NZ_JAYMNS010000105.1:0-263 GCF_036941035.1 Candidatus Merdisoma sp. JLR.KK006
AAGATGATCCAGATTAACTGGCTTCATTTTACGACTCTGTTAGCTTCACGAATCATCAAGGATGCCATTGTGCCTTTAGATTCAGAGGAGCGTGCAAATGTATTGATCATTGATGATTCCATATTTGAACGCAATCGCTCTAAGAAAGTAGAACTTCTTGCAAAAGCTTATGATCACGCTAATCACAGATACCGTTTCGGATTTCGTATGCTTACACTTGGATGGTCAGATGGAAGCACATTTCTTCCCGTCAATAACGTCCT
>NZ_JAYMNS010000106.1:0-258 GCF_036941035.1 Candidatus Merdisoma sp. JLR.KK006
TTATATAGGAAAATGTTGTATATCACAAGAGGGAATCATCATTGGATGATTGCAGGGACGCCGCCAGGCCGGACATCTCTTCCTGACCTGCTCCGCCCATTGGGGCTAACACGCCTGTCAGGAAGAGATGTCCGGCCTGGCGGCTGACTTTGTAGTGTTTTTCTTTGTATAATTTTTTTATTTTAAAAGACTTGGATGAGGATGGCTTCCTTTTTATTGAGCATTTTCCACGGCTTTGGTGATGGCTGCCTGGAAGTC
>NZ_JAYMNS010000107.1:0-249 GCF_036941035.1 Candidatus Merdisoma sp. JLR.KK006
ATCATAGGCGTATTTACGCTCCACGCCGTTTTCATCCGTTACGGAGGTCACACGGTCCATGGGATCGTAAGTGAAATACTTATAGTTGCCGTAAGCGTCCTTGATTCCGGTCACTCTTCCCTTGGCATCGTATTCGTACTCGGTTACGGCTCCGTCCTCATTAATGACCTTTGTGATCCGTCCCAAAGCGTCGTAGGAGAACTCCACTCTTCCTCCCTCTTCATTGACGGTCACGGTCTGGCGGTTCAA
>NZ_JAYMNS010000108.1:0-249 GCF_036941035.1 Candidatus Merdisoma sp. JLR.KK006
CTGAACCGCCAGACCGTGACCATTAACGAGGAGGGCGGCAAGGTAGAGTTCTCCTACGACGCTTTGGGACGGATCACAAAGGTCATCAATGAGGACGGAGCCGTAACCGAGTATGAATATGATGCCAAGGGAAGAGTGACCGGAATCAAGGACGCATACGGCAATTATAAGTATTTCACTTACGATCCTATGAATCGAGTGACCTCCGTAACGGATGAAAACGGCGTGGAGCGTAAATACGCCTATGAC
>NZ_JAYMNS010000109.1:0-247 GCF_036941035.1 Candidatus Merdisoma sp. JLR.KK006
CGGGAAGGGATAAACGCTGAAGGCATCTAAGCGTGAAGCCCCCCTCAAGATGAGATATCCCATGCGAAAGCAGTAAGACCCCTTGAAGACGACAAGGTAGATAGGGCAGAGGTGGAAGTGCAGCAATGTATGGAGCTGACTGCTACTAATCGGTCGAGGGCTTGACCAAGAAGCGTCATAGGAAGAGGAAGAACAAAGAAAACCAAGATGTAAGAGATATTTCAGTATATAGTTTTGAAGGTATATG
>NZ_JAYMNS010000011.1:0-115249 GCF_036941035.1 Candidatus Merdisoma sp. JLR.KK006
CTCGTGTTATCTCAACAATTCAGCTTAAATATATTACCACAATTTCCAAAGCTTGTCAATAACAATTTTTAAGCTTAACGGAGAAGGAGGGATTTGAACCCTCGCGCCGCTATTAACGACCTACTCCCTTTCCAGGGGAGCCCCTTCGGCCAGCTTGGGTACTTCTCCAAGATGCTCGATTTCCAAAATCGAATTCTATATTCTATAGTGGCAATAAACGGAGAGGATGGGATTCGAACCCATGCGCCCTTTCGGACAAACGGTTTTCAAGACCGCCTCGTTATGACCACTTCGATACCTCTCCACACTCTGACTTACATACCGCCTTTGCGTGGCGACAATTCGTATTTTAACACCTTTATTTTCCTGTGTCAACAGCTTTTTTTAGGATTTTTGAATTTTTAAACATCTTTCATTCTGCCGCTATTAACTGCCATTTTCAGGCGGACGACAATATCGTCAACAGAAGCAGTCAAATATTTCAATAAGTCATTGTTATCTTCATAATATTTCTCCACAAGGGCTTTCGTAATCTCAATCAACCGATTTTTTATATGCTCTCTGTCAAATTGGAAAAGTACCTTTTGTATCTGCTTATAATTACTTTCGCTAAAGCTTTGTTCTGCTAATGATTTCCCGGCCAAAACATGATAGATAATATCCATGTATACAATTTCGCAGATATTTTCTACCATATCCTGATATTGACAATGATAGCTGCGGAGTATGTCTATCACATAATCTTCCGAAAATCGGCTCAAAAATATCTTCTCTGTACGAATGCATGTTATAAATTCATATACTTTATCAATACCGCTGTATGGGGACAAATCTTTTAATACCGGATAATCCAGTGTCAGAATTGTATTCTGAGGTTCAAATTCAACATTATACCATTTAAAAAATTCCGGTATGCCTTTTACAACCGTATCATATAGACAATGATTTCCGTAGCCTGTAAATCCTTTCAAAACATCATTATATATATCCAATGCCGATTTAACTTTTCTTACCACACTCTTATATCCGATTTCATATGCCTGCTGTGCTGACATTTTTTCTATCTGAATCATAGAGTTGCCCTCAGACACACTCATCTCTCCGATGCAATATAAAACGGCTTCCATGAACTGTTCCGCTTTTTCATAAGTAATTGATGTACTTTCATGCCCGGTATATTTTTCAACAAGCTTTGCAATTATGGGCAGTAATTCTTCCATTTCATAAGTCATCGGCAGTTACCTCCAGCAAAGTTCTTTTAATGTCTCAAGATACAATTCATAATCCCATCTGTTTACCTCATCAAATTTTGAATATTCTCCATATCCATCCGTTCTCCTAAACCCACTATATCCCGCCCGAATAGCCCGTGCAAAGTTATTAAGGCAAGTCCCTGCCAGGTATTCCAAATCGCCAAAACAAACCGTCTCAAATTGCTCTTTCATAAAATGCAGAAGTTCATCATCGGTAATCTCATCAAGCATTTCGTTTTTATATAGATAGAATATTTCCTGGAGCTGTATAATCGTGTCCGTATAATTGTTCTGATCTATATAAGCGGAGTCGCAAAATTCATAGACAATCTTCCCTGCTATTCCAGGGCCAAATTCCACTCGTCTTTGTTCTCGAAGAGTGTTGTTTCGTTCTGCCACGATTAGCTTTGCATCCTGCTCACTTAAAGCTATCCCATATTTTGCTGTTGTCTGATTTGTTTCCATTATTTCTTTGATCTGATTTTGTTGCTGCAATAAAGCGAGCCAATTATCATCCATAAAGTATTCCTCCATGTTTATGTTGGATTATGAATATAATATGTCTATTTCCCTATCGGGTGGACATCCGACGCTTCTTGTACGGCAATAGGGAGTACAAGAAGATATTGTGTGAACTGTTACTATAACATAGTGCCGATATGGATACCAGTCTTGAATTTTTCCCATTTTTGTGGTATTATAAGGGCAAGAAAGGAAGCATATTCTTGTATCTGCCTCCTTTTTTATTTATATAATTAATTTTTATATTGAAAGAGAGTTGGTATCGCTCAGTATGCCCTTTATGCTACTGCATTTTCTTCCCACTCTTTTGTAACGCAAAAACACCAGAGACAATTTATTTGGTAGAATTTAATTTCACACATAGATGTTACCTTTTTAATCACAGATAAAGTCAGGAGCTAAAATGCTTTCTAACATCTTTATCATTGTCGTTTTCTTCTAATGAAGTTTCCATATCATCCAGGTCAGTTGACAAATTAAATCTAATAATTATATCCTGATCATAATCCCCAAAATTTCTTCCAAAGATATTAAACCCACCAGTTCCCTGTGTTTCAATCTTCACATCGAAGTCATCTTTCTCGTTTACTTCTATGGACTCTATATTGACATCTGACACTTTCTCTGCATTGAGAAATGTTCCCTCCTTAGTAATACAGCAAGTAACAAGATTTCCAAATTGGGTGTTACTCAGGCTCCACCAACGAGGTGTAAATATTCCATAACGTCCGCCATAATCCCCTTGGGCCACCCAGGTTCCAACGAATTTTCCATTTACATAATAATCAATATTAGACACAAAATTATTATTATATCCGGGGAATTCAGAGCATATCTCAAGACTTATGGAAACCGATTGAATATTGCGTCTCTGATTCATCAGTTTTACCACCCTGTATTTCAAAAATCCTTTTCTGAGCCATATTAAACAGGCATTAATTCTATCCGGCGAAGCAAAGCACTCTTCATTATCCAACTCGCCTATAAAATTCCTGTTTCCAACCAAGCCGCAGGATGGCACTGCATGGTATTCACAATAACCGCCAATCGGAATGTTGTACGTAATTGCGTTTTCCCGTTCCTTTTGGAAGGTTTTCTTTCCATTCAACTCTAACACAAGGGTTTTATAGGGTATAGAACATACCTTTTTTCTCCCATCTATATCTGTTCTTACAAGGCCCGCCTCTTCTAGCTTTCGCACGGCAGATATTGCGGAAGAAACCGGGATATTCATGGCACTGGAAATTTCTGTCACATTCATATTCTTTTTTGATAGCATATTGATAATATCAAGTCTTGTTTGCGATGCCAGAGCGCTCGCTACAGCCTTGATATTTCCCTTGCTTATAATCATGTCATTCGTATCCATTTATTCATCCATCAATCCTAAATGTATAATTTTTTCATCAAAATGATATCACAAATGTGTAAATAATGCAAATTACGATTCTTATCATATATTTTGAATCAAAAAACAAGAGGAACCGATGGTCTAACTTTTCTCCTCTTAGACCACCGGTTTATTCACTCCAAGTCATTCCCAAAACAACTGAAGCCCAAACGCTATGTTTTTTAGCTTTCCTTTCCTGCATTGGCTGCCGCCTCAAGCTGTCTCTTCGCCTCCAGCTTTCTTTTATAAGTATCAAAAAGAACCGCAACCAAAATAACTACACCTTTTGCAATTGTTTGATAATAATATTGCGCTTTCATAAGATTCAGACCATTATTCATAATACCTATTATAAGAGCGCCAAGAATTGTTCCCGCCACCGAACCAATTCCACCAGTCATAGAAGTTCCTCCTATAACCGTAGCGGCAATCGCATTCAATTCGTAGCCATCACCGGCATTCGGCTGACCAGAATACATTCTCGCTGCAAGGATCACTCCTGCAAGGCCCGCCAAAGTGCCCGAAAGCACATAGGCTAAAGTTTCAACTTTCTTTGTATTGATGCCTGCATAAACAGCACAGTCCTGATTACCTCCAATAGCATATACATATTTTCCAAATACGGTTTTTGTCAGGAGAAATAGTACCAACAGAAAAACTATCAGCATAATTACAACCGGAACAGGAATAAAGGAAATATATCCATTTCCAAAAAACGTAAACGAATCCTCATTACATGTAATAGGACTGCCCTTTGTCAGAACATAGGCTAAACCATTACAAATACTCTGCGAGCAAAACGTAATTACAAATGCTGCAATTCCCGTATTTGATATCAGAATGCCATTAAATGCCCCCGAAATCACACCAACCGCCACGCCTGCAAGCATCGCAATGTAAATATCACCTCCGCCGCTTATAATCTTAGCCGTCAGCACTCCGGAAAGACATATAACAGCGCCAACAGAAAGATCGATTCCTCCTAAAAGTATGCAATATGTCATTCCAAAAGCAATGATTGCATTTACGGAAATCTGTCTTAAGACATTAATAATATTACTTGTCGTCAAAAATTTGTCACTAACAACAGTCATAAATACAATAATAACAACAAGAAATGCATACACCCCAAGATATTTAGAAAAGTATTTAACCACAGGATTTTCTTTAAATTTTATCTTACTACTCATTGCTATCCTTTCCTCCCAGCGCAAATTCCATGATTCTGTCTTGTGTCATATCCTCTTGCCTATCAATTATTTTAACAATCTCGCCATCATTCATAATGCATACCCTATGACAGAGATTAATGATTTCCGGCAATTCCGATGAAACGCAGATAATACTCATCCCTTCAGCCGCCAGGTTTGATATGATTTTATATATTTCCGCCTTTGCGCCAACATCAATGCCTCGTGTAGGTTCATCAAGAATAAGGATCTGAGGATTCACGGAGAGGGCTTTTGACAAAACTACTTTCTGCTGGTTCCCTCCTGACAGGTTCCCTGCAAACTGGCTAAATGACGGTGTTTTAATGGAAAATTTTTCTTTATAGTATCTAAGTATTTCCATCTGCTTATTACTATCCAGACGCCCTAATTTAATAAGCTTATCAAAGATGCATACTGATACATTAAAGGTTATATCCTGAATCAATATCAAGCCGTTTCTCTTGCGTTCTTCTGGAACAAGAGAAATATTATTGGAAAGAGCATCTTTTGGTGAACGAATAGCCAATCGTTCTCCATTCATCTCGATCGTACCTTTAAAAACAGTATCCACTCCAAAAATACCATCCATCAATTCCGTGCGCCCTGCCCCTACAAGTCCAAAGAATCCAAGAATCTCCCCCTTTTTTACGTCAAATGAAACATTCTTTACTTTACCGGTATTCAACCCATCTACCCGAAACACAACTTCCGTTCCGCAAGGCCGTTTTTTGGGGTACATATCCGCAATTTCACGTCCTACCATCATATTAATAATACGTGTTCGGCTGACATCCTTGTAATCCATTGTCGCAATCCATTGTCCATCTCTGAGAACCGTCACTCTATCTGCAATAGTTTCCAGTTCCTCAAGCCGATGTGAAATATAAATAATGCCTACACCCCGCTCTTTCAAGGTGTAGATAGTATTAAACAGCGCATTTACTTCATTATCAGAAAGGGATGATGTAGGTTCATCCATAACAATGATCTTCGCTCCATATGACACCGCTTTAGCAATTTCTATCATTTGTCTCTTTCCTGTTGACAGCGAGACTGTCATGTCCAAAGGATCAATATCAAGATTGAGACTCTTAAGTACATCTTCGGCATATCGCATCATTGCTTTTTCATTACAAACACCAAATTTTACAATTTCACGCCCCAGAAGTATATTCTCATAAACTTTCATGTTTTGAGCAAGACACAATTCCTGATGTACGACACTAATGCCATAGCTTTTAGATTCCTGAATTGTCATCCCTTTTATCGTCTGGCCTTCTATTTCAATCACTCCGGAATCCGGTTGGTAATTTCCGCCCAAAATCTTTATTAAGGTTGATTTCCCAGCTCCATTTTCCCCAAGAAGCGCATGTACCTCTCCCTCCCGCAAGTCAAAGCTGACATTTTGCAGCGCTTTAACTCCCGGGAAGCTTTTCGAAATATTCTTTGCACTAAACAATAATTTTTCTGCCACGTCTGTCTCCTCCGTGCAATTAATCCATTTCCAGCATAATCTTCATGAATTTTTCTTTCTTATTCACTGCAAGATCAAACGCCTCCATCAGATCATCGAACTTAAATGTATGCGTTATCATCCCCTCTGTTCGAATTTCATTCCTGCCCATAAAATCAATAACTTCCTTATAATCCTGCGCATCATACATATTGGAACCAAGCAGGGAAAGCTCATGTTCCCCCAAATACGGAAGCTTCTCTACATGGCATCCTTCATTTTGGATACCAATCATAACAATCGTTGTTCCTCTCCTGGCGATAGAAATAATTTGATCCAGCACAGCTCCTTTTCCACCGACACATTCAAAAAACTTATCAATCCTATGAGTATCACCGCAAAGCCGTGTAAGCCCTTCTTCCAGAGACTCTTTACTTTGATTAATGATTCCATCAGCCCCCAACGACAATGCCAGTTCTAACCGTTCAGCATCCACATCCGTAATAAACACTCTTTTTGCTCCTCTGGCTTTGCATGCCTGCATTGCAAAAATCCCTATGGTCCCCGCACCGAAAACAAGCGCATAATCATCCCGGGTAATATTCGCTCTCACAGCGCCATGATAGCCAACTGCTGCCGGTTCCACCATTGCCGCACTCTCAAAGCTCATTGTATCCGCTATAGGAAAAATCATGTGACGATCCAGGGCAATATATTCACAATGCGCCCCGTCAGCCTGTCCTCCTATGCATTTTACAGTTTCGCAAAGATTACTTCTGTTTTCTCTACACCGGTCACACTCACCACAGGTAAGATGGGGAAGCACTGTAACCCTGTCTCCCACCGACAGGTCAGTGATTCCCTCTCCCAATTCTGCAATTATCCCCGAAAACTCATGCCCCATAACCACCGGCGGTGGGCAGAAAGGATGCATTCCCTTAAACGTAGTAGGATCCGAACCGCAGATACCACATCTCAATACCTTTAATAATACCTGTCCCTTTTTCGGAACAGGAATTTCACTGGTTTCAAAACGAATAACATAGGGCTCTGTAAATCTGGCCATCCTCATCTGATTCTTTTCCATTTTTATCCCTTCTTTCAAATACTGTTTGCATCGAAAGTATCCAAATCAACAACCACCTTATGGAGATTCGAGGCAAGAGCAGCTGTCTGTAATTTATGTGCCAATTGCGTCTGTTCCGGAAGAAAACACTTAAAATCAACTGTTTCCCCATCCAGCTCCCTAAAGAATGCCACCCACATCTGTTGAACAGTATCCGGGAAACAAAACTCAAATATAGAACCGGTAATTGTAGAGTACGCAGGCTTATACCCTATATTCACACGGCACCAAGCCTGTTCCTTTCCAAAATTCTCCGTATACCAGAAGCCATTTGCATCATCTGTGCTGAATTTGACACTGCAGCCAACTCCATACACTTCTATATACCAGCTATTTGTACATCCGGGCGCCATTCGCTTGGTTTCATAAAACACCGGGAATTCCTCGCCTTTTTCATTTACTGAATCACAGATTAAGGTTGCATTATCCCACGTCAGGCAAGGCGCCATCCCACCCTTTCCGTCCGGTCTTTCCTTAATAATATTGGAAAGCTGTGCATATAACGTTTTGGGAATAAAACCAAGGTTAAAGGGCACATGCATCGTATGTATGCCAAGATCTCCCATGCAGCCATATTCTCCATTTATAGAAATCGTCCGCTTCCAGTTAATTGGTTTTGATAAATCCAAATCCGAACTATGCCGGAATCCTGAATGTACTTCAATTATCTTCCCAACCTTTCCGGATTTCACCCACCGAATCAATTCCTGGCACGCCGGATAATATGGATGCTGGCTGCAACACCTGACAAATACATCCGGATTATTTTTAATCGCCTTCATAATCTTTGCATTTGCCTGGTAATCCATACCGAATGGTTTTTCACCCATCATATGTTTCTTTGCATTTATAATGTCGCAGTAAACCTGAGCATGCAAATTATGGGGAATTGCTACATAAATAACATCCACATCATCTTTTTCAAGCAATTCTTTGTAATCAGTTACCGAATATTTTAATTCCGGAAGTTTTTCAAACCATTTCCTTGCCTCCGGATTCGGATCACCGATCCCCACAACTCTGGGAGTTGGTGTTTCTGCCGTCACATGGCACCATCTGGCAACAGCACTTGCAAATTCTTTCCCCATCAGACCGCCGCCAATTATTCCTACATTGTAAAATTCTTTTTTCATGTATTTCCTCCAAATATATTTCATTAAACAGTATCAGTTAAGCAAAACCAAATTAATAAATTGTATGTCCGCCATCAATAACGATCACATGCCCCGTCGTATAGGAAGACGCATCAGACGCAAGATAAATACAGGCTCCTGCAAGTTCTTCCGGCTGAGCCGGCCGGCCAAGGGGTGTCCAGTCAAAAATCTCTTTAACATAATCTGCCATACTCGGATCTTTAAACATCCAATCGGTCTGATCTGTCACCGTTACTCCAGGCGCTATGCCGTTTACCCGAATGCCATGAGGCGCCCACTCTGCAGCCAATGCTTTTGTAACGGCCGCAACGCCTGCTTTCGCAGCATAATAATTTGTTTGTGCCGAATGCCAATTGCATATGTAGGCAGACATCGAAACGGTATTAATGATATTTCCAAACCCCTGCTTTATCATTACCTTGCCCGCTGCCTGTGACATAAAGAACACCCCAGAAAGATTGATATCAATAACATCCTGCCAGTCCTTTACACTCATCTCCGCAGATGACCTGGGACGTCCAATCCCTGCATATTGACTACATAGGTCTCACAGCTAATATGTATCATTTTTCCATTATGGTACCCGGAGACAGTAATCAGATGAGTCTGGCCATTCGATACCTAGCCTCCATAGACGAGGCCGGAGGTATCGCCGTCGGAAGATCCACTCTTCCTGTTATAAAAAAAGAAGATGGAAGTATTTTTTATGACGAAAACTTTGTCTTTGAGTATGGCAAAGCCGATTGGATTCGTCAGGGCGGAAATATAACTATTATTACCTATGGAACATTACTTCATACAGCCGTCGAAGTGTCCGACAAGCTCCGCACGGAAGGAATCAACTGCAATGTATTAAATATATGCTGTCCTTTAAAGCTTGACGAAAACGCTATCAAAAATGCTGCTTCATTTGGTCCTGTTATTATTTTTGAGGATCATAATGCCAGAACAGGTCTTGGCTCTCTAATTGCCCTATTTATGAGCAAGAACAATATTCATACATCGATGATTGAAATGGGCCTGCACGAATACGGAGGTTCAGCAAGCGCTTCCGACTTGTACCATTTGTATCATTTAGATGCCAATGCTCTGACATCTAAGATCAAAGAGATTCTATAATTCAAAGAATGGAGAAACTTTTATGAGTTTAATGGGAATTGATATTGGAACTAATAGTTGTAAAGCTGTCGTTTTTTCAGTTGAAGGAAAGCCCCTTGCCAGCGCATCACACTCTTACAAAACATACAGTCCCAAGCCAGACTATGTAGAAATTGATGCAAATCTTTTTTGGGATGCTGTTATTAAATCTGTTCGGGAGGTCGCCAGTAAAGTAACTGCAGATCCAGTTTCGGCATTAGCATTTTGTTCTCAGGGAGAAACGATGATTGCAGTTGACAAATATGCCAATCCAATCCGCCCCGCTTTCATGAACGCAGATAACCGGGGGGTAAAGGAAATAAAAGAATTGGTATCACAAATCAGCCGGGAAGATTTATACCAGATAACAGGCGAGCCTGTTCATACCATGTTTGGTATATCCGAAATCATGTGGTTTAAAAAGAATGAACCGGATCTGTATGCTCAAACCTACAAGATAGTAAGCTGTGAAGATTTTATGATGATGAAGCTTGGCTTTGATCCCCTCTGCAATTACTCAAATTGCTGCCGAACCTTCATGCTTGATATCAGAAAGCACGACTGGTCAGACGAAATTCTAAGTGTAGCAGGGATATGCAGGGAAAAACTGGGAACCCCCATTTCATCCGGACAATTTATTGGATATCTTAGCAAATCCTCTGCCGAATTACTTGGACTTAATCAGAATGTCGCAGTTGTCTCCGGTGGGCACGACTGCCCTCTTGCAGCCTTTGGTTCGGGAGCTATCAGTTCAAATGTTGCCGCCGACCAGGCAGGCACTTATGAAGGTGTGACTATGGCCGCTTCCACTCCTAACACAAGCAAAGAGGCACTGGCTGTAAATATTAACACTTATTGCCATGTCCTTAAGGACAAATATATATCCCTCGTTCTCTTTCCGGCGGGATTTTCAACTGCATGGTACTTATCCGAATTTGCCGCAGCGGATTACATAGAAGCAGAAAAAGAAAGGATATCCGTTTATAAATATCTGGAACAAAAAGTTCAGGAGTTGGGGACAGCGCCAACTGGTATCTTTTTTATGCCACACTTTGTCGGTGCATGTAATCCTTATAATGATGTGCGGTCAACAGGCACCATCATTGGCCTCACCTCTTATGCCTCCCGCCACAAAATCTACAAATCTATATATGAGGGAATCGCTTATGAATTCAAGGCCGTAACCGCACTCCTTAATGAATATGTTGGTAATTTTGAAGATGTTTATATAAACGGGGGCGGCAGCAAACATAATTTTTCTTTAGCACTCAGAGCTGCTCTGTCCGGAAAAATAATGCACCGGATGCAATGTGATGAAGCCGGATGTCTTGGAGCTGCCATGCTCGCCGGCATGGCAACAGGCGTTTACAAGAATGCCGAGGATGCAGTCAAACAGGCAGTCCATGTTATTGATAAGGTTGAGCCCAATCCGCTTCTTGCCAAAAAATATGCAGCCAGCTATAACCTGTATCAAAATATTTATCCGTCTCTTGAAAAAATACGTGAGTTAAGGTCAACTATTTAAAGTAATATTCGGATCTCTTTATCATTCAAATGTTATCAAACCAGCCAAAAAGCATATAGAAGCCAAAAATACACAGCCAAACATCTTACAGCATTTGTAAAACGAACAAGCACTCAAGCTTAGCTTATTGTCTATAAGGATAGATTTCAAAAACTACAATGGGGCAAGATTAAGCAACGTTAATCCTGCCCCATCGTCTGTAAAATTCGAATAAATACGTCAACACTTATATCCGGCTCACTATTTGCAAAAATTATCTCCGCCTCCGTAAAAACGTCTCCGCAATCTCCAGATCCTCCGGCGTCGTAATCTTGATATTTTCGTAGGATCCCTCTACTAATTTTACTTTCACATCCGTAAAGCTCTCCACAATCATCGCATCATCCGTCATATCCGTACGGCCGCTCTCCATTGCTGCCTGATAAGCTCTGTAAATCAGATGAAAATCAAAGACCTGCGGCGTCTGAATCCCCCAAACTCTGTTTCGTGGCGGAGTGCTGTTCACAAAATCATCTTCATCCGCTAGCTTAATGGTCTCTTTCACAGGCATAGCCGCTACACAGGCGCCATAAATCTCTGTGGCCTCCAAGGTTCGGGCAATCATTTCATCATCCACAAAAGGGCGTACTCCGTCATGAATGAACACAATTCCCTCCCGATCTGCTTTTGTCATATCCTCCTCAATCACCTGCAGCCCATTCCACACGGAAGTATAGCGCTCCGCTCCGCCTGCGGCAATGGTATCTACCTTGGATAAATTGTATTTATGTACAAGCTCATTTCTGCACCATGCCATCTGTTCCGATCCGGTAACCAAAATGATGCTGTCAATCAGGGGGGAATTTTGAAAAGCAGCCAGGGTATGATAGATAATGGGTTTTCCCATAAGTTCCAGATATTGCTTTTGCACATTGCCGCCCATACGTTTTCCCTGACCAGCCGCTAACACAATTGCTGTACAGCGTTTTTTTAATTTGTCCGCTTTTTCCATCTACCGTTCTCCCAGCTTCAAATTGGGAACCGCATTCAGATCCAGGCCATGCCGTACCCCTTTTTGATATTCATAGTAAGCAGCCGCCCCAATCATAGCGGCATTATCCGTACACAGAATTGGTGAGGGATGATAAAAGCGAATCCCCTGCTTTTCACAGGCTTCGGCAAAGGCTGCACGCAGAGTGGAATTCGATGCCACTCCGCCGGCAATTGCGAGCTTATCTCCGCCAATATCTTTCATAGCCATCATTGCATGTTCTACCAGCACATCGCAAACCGCTTTCTGAAAGGATGCCGCTACATCTGCCCGATTTACTGATTCCCCTTTCATCTGACAGCTATTCAGATAATTGAGCACCGCTGACTTTACACCGCTGAAGCTAAAGTCATAAGGCGAATCCGCAATTTTTGCCCTTGGAAATGATATGGCTTCCGGATTCCCCTCCTTAGAAAGCTTATCAATCTTCGGCCCGCCCGGATATCCCAGGCCGATCGCTCTCGCCACCTTGTCAAAGGCTTCCCCCGCCGCATCATCTCGGGTTCGTCCCAAAATTTCATATACTCCATAGTCCTTTACCCGAACCAGATGGGTATGCCCTCCGGATACCACCAGACAGATAAAAGGCGGCTCCAGGTCAGGATTTTCAATATAATTAGCAGAAATATGGCCCTCAATATGATGAACTCCCACCAGGGGCAGCTTCCTGGCATAGCTGATGGCCTTGGCCTCAGCCACCCCCACCAGAAGAGCTCCCACCAATCCCGGTCCATAAGTTACGCCGATGGCATCCAGATCATCCAGGGTGACCTGTGCCTGATCCAAGGCTTCCTGAATCACCTGATTGATTTTCTCAATATGCTTCCTGGATGCAATCTCCGGCACCACGCCGCCGTAAAGCTTATGAAGCTCAATCTGTGAGGAAATCACATTGGACAGCACACAGCGGCCATTCTTCACTACCGAAGCGGCCGTTTCATCACAGGAGCTCTCAATTGCCAGAATATAAATATCTTTTTGTTCGCTCATATCAATCTCCATTCCACCCTGCGTAAACTCTTTCTTACAACTCCGCTCTGCTTATGCAGGGGGATATAAATTATCGCCGTTTTCTTTACTCTTCCTCAAAATCCAGCTCTATGGATTTCCGATCCTTTCCCGCTTCCGCCTTTGGAAAAATCCGGCGCACCTCATCCATATATTCCTCCGGCCGGTTAAGGGACGGGCTGTAATGGGTCAGCCAGAGAGCCTTTACTTCTGCTTCTCTTGCCAATTTTGCCGCCTCGTAAAAGGTCATATGCTTATACGCCGCTGCCTTGGCTTCCTTTCCCTTTTCCCCGTACATGCCCTCGCAGATAAAGAGATCCGCATGCTTTGCATTGGCCGCAATGGATGGAGTGGGGCGGGTGTCGGTACAATACACCAGCTTGATTCCCTTTCTGGGGGCGCCCATTACCATGTCCGGTGTGTAGACCGTCCCATCCTCTCCGGTAACATTCTCACCCTTTTGCAGCTTATTCCAGAAATGCTTGGGAATCTGACGCTCTATGGCCTGTTCCAACTGAAACTTTCCGGCACGGTCGATCTCCAGGGAATAGCCATAGCAGGTAATGTTGTGATTTACCCGAAATGCCTTTATGCGGTATCCGCCTAAGCACAGCTCTTCTTCCGCCTGAGTAAGCTCAATAAATTGAATAGGAAATGGCAGCTCCGGAGCAATGACCCGCAGGGCATTTACCACTCTCTCCAGACCCTTTGGTCCAATCAGCGTCAGGGGCTCCGTGCGTTCCGCATTTCCCATGGTTAATAGGAGCCCCGGCAGGCCGCTGATGTGATCCCCATGAAAATGGGTGAAGCAGATAATATCAATGGGTTTAAAGCTCCATCCCTTTTCTTTTATGGCTATCTGGGTGCCCTCTCCGCAATCAATTAAAAGGCTGCTTCCGTTGTATCTGGTCATTAATGCTGTAAGCCAGCGGTATGGGAGCGGCATCATTCCGCCGCTTCCCAGCAAACATACATCTAACATTTCTTTTCTCCATTTTTTCGATAACGTACGGGGCTGTTGCAAAATAAGACATCCGTCATTTCCAATATCCTATGTTCGGACGTTTCATGTACATCAGTCTGCCTCTGTCGAACATTGCTTTAAATGCCTAGTCAGGCGTTGCCTGATATGGAATTCGAGCAATGTTCGCCAGATTCAGACCGCTGTACACGAAAAGCCGGACACTGGATATTGGAAAAGCCTGCTGCCTTATTTTGCAACAGCCCCTGGATTTGGCATATTTTAATTTATACTAACTCTATTACTTCTGCTTTTGTAGGCGGAATGCGGAATTGTTCCGTCATGCGGTCGTAGCATTCTTCGCACAAATCAAAGCTGTCTACTTCGCCGTCCTTGCCGGACATGTATTCCCATACCTGCTGCACCTGGAGTACCCCCTCCATAGGCATTCCATGTTTGACGGCAATGATCTTGCCGCATCCGTTGCAGATGATCCTCTCC
The DNA here is from genome assembly GCF_036941035.1 of Candidatus Merdisoma sp. JLR.KK006. Taxonomy (NCBI): domain Bacteria; kingdom Bacillati; phylum Bacillota; class Clostridia; order Lachnospirales; family Lachnospiraceae; genus Candidatus Merdisoma; species Candidatus Merdisoma sp. JLR.KK006. The sequence continues at coordinate 14,272 of NZ_JAYMNS010000011.1, forward strand.
AAAGTTTTTGTTTCTTGTTTTTTATATTCACGCATATTACTTGTCCTCCCTATCTGTCCCGAATGCTCTCTTAAGCTTAGATATTGCAGGCTTTTAAGAGCGTTTATTTGTCTGCTGCAACTCTATTTTACATAAGATTTTTACGTACAGATAGTGGGAATTGCTTACAGCCACAAGTTTCCTTAATTTGCCCATGTTTCAGGCATAAAGGGATACCTTATATTTCCCAATGCCGCCACATAATCATGGCATCTTCTTTTGGTTTTTCATAAAAATTTTTACGAATGCCAAAGGAGGTGAATCCCATCTTTTCATATAAATGTATGGCTGCCTGGTTGCTTACACGCACTTCCAGAGTGTAGGCGAAAGCCCCTTGCTCTTTTCCGATACGCATCAATTCCTCCAAAAGCCTCCTGCCGATTCCATGGCCCCGAAGCTGCCTTTTTACTGCTATGTTGGTTATCTCCGCTTCCTCAAGGCTCTGGTAACAACCGCAGTAACCTGCTATCTCACCATCCAGTTCCGCCACCAGAAACAGGGTATGATAATAGGAAATGCTCTCTTCAAAGGCTTTCTTTGACCATGGCATGGAAAATGTCTCTTCTTCTATGGCGTATACCTGTGGAATGTCCTTTTGTTCCATCTGGCGGATGATTAGCTTACTCATGGTTTTTTGCTTCCTTTTCCGCTCTCTCCCGCTCTGCCTGAGGCAGCCGCAGATAATCGGGACTATGCTCCATCGCCGTTTCTGTCCGTCCTTCCCGGACATACTGAATGGCAAGCATTCCTACGGCCCCTGCCCGCTGACGGCTTAAATGGGCCGGGGCAAAGGAGAACCTCTGTCCTGCCATCAGTACCTCTGTCAGACAATGCCTGTATACGGGTACCCCGTCTCCAAGGAATACAACTTCCCGTCCCAGGGCACAGAGCTTTTCCGCTATTTCCTTGATACTTACTGCCATCTGAGGCTCCAGAACATGCAGACGGTTATTTTTGAATTCATAAATCCCTGTGTAGACCTGATTTCTTCTGGCATCCATTAAGGGACAGATGATTCGGTCTGTTCCATACAGGTTGTAAGCCAGTGCATCTACGGTTGGAATGTGTACCAGGGGCTTATCAAGTGCAAGTCCCAGCCCTTTGGCTGTAGCCGATCCAATTCGAAGTCCTGTAAAGGAGCCTGGGCCGGCCGCCACCGCAATGGCATCTAAGGTGTTCAGATCCAGCTCTGTCATAGAAGCAATTTCATCCAGCATAGGGAGAAGCGTTTGGGAATGTGTTTTTTTATAGTTGACTGTGTACTCTGCAAGAAGATTGCTGTTTACACCGTCATCCTCCACCACAGCCACGGACGCCACAAGGCCCGAGCTGTCCAGCGCTAATACTTTCATTCCGTCCCCTCCACTGTAATCTTCCGATAATCAAAGCCCCGATTCAAATCTTTTTCTATGGTTATGGCAAACCGTTCCCCCGGCAGGATTTCTTCAATCAGGTTGGCCCACTCGATGAGACAGACTCCTTTTCCGTAAAAGTAATCCTCGTACCCGATCTCTTCCATCTCGTCTATATTGCCGATGCGGTATACGTCAAAATGGTAAAAAGGCAGGCGGCCATCCTCATATTCCTGAATAATAGTGAAAGTCGGACTGTTTACCGGCTCATCGATACCAAGACCTTTCGCAAAGCCTTGCGTAAATGCAGTTTTGCCTACCCCCAGGTCACCGGTCAGGGTATAGATGCTTCCCGGCTTCGCTTTGGCTGCTAACCGTTCACCTAATGTTCGGGTTTCCTGTTCTGAAAATGTTTCTATGATCATGTATGTGCTCCGTGATTTTTAGTATGAAAGATGCGGTATTAGTATAGCATATTTGATTTAAAAGGAAAAGACAATTCCTGCTGCTGCCGCCGCAACGATAAACGCTATGGGGTGTACCCTGGGGAATTTCTTTTTAAAAGCAAGCAAGACCACCAGAAGCAAAATGCATTTCCAGTTAAAAAATTCCGCAGCTCCTCCACTTATCCCTGCCTCTGCCCGGAGTAATGTAGATATGAACAGGTTCAGGCAGGCGGCAGCAATAAAAGCCACTACTGCCGGTTTAAGGCCCGCAAAAATCATTTGTACAATTTTTGCATTTTTGAATTTCTGGAAGTAGTTTGCTATGATGCAGATGACAACAATACTGGGAGCTACCAGACCCAATGTGGCAAACACTGCTCCCCCTGCTCCCGCTACGGTATAGCCTACATAGGTTGCCATATTGATTCCAATGGGACCCGGAGTGGATTCGGATACGGCTATCATGGTTGACAGGGTATCCATGGTGAACCAGCCGTATTTTACTCCCATTTCATTAAGAAAAGGAATGGTTGCAAGACCGCCTCCCACGGCAAATAAGCCTGTTTTCATAAATTCCAGGATTAACAGCCATATTTTATTCATCCTTTAAGCCACCCCGCTTTGCTTAAGATTACACCGAGTATTCCTGCCAGAATTACCAGCCATACGGTCGATATGCCGGTCAAAAGGGACAGGATGAGCGCTAATGCAAATATACAGAATGCCGCTATATTTTTGATGCTTTTTTTCCACAGGTTGGCGATGGCCTGAATCATCAGCATACAGACGGCTACGTTGATACCCATCAACGCATGCTGCACCACCTCAAGCTCTGCAAAATTGGATATCAGGGAAGCGATGAGGCCTATGATGATTACGGACGGGCTCACTACACCAAGTGTAGCTACGATTCCTCCAAGGATTCCCTTTTGATAATATCCTACAAAGGTAGCCGTATTGACTGCTATGATTCCCGGTGTGCATTGCCCAATGGCATAATAGTCCATGATTTCATCCTCAGTGGCCCAATGATACTTTTCGATAACCTCTTTTTGTATCATAGGCAGCATGGCATAGCCGCCGCCAAAGGTAAAAAGGCCCATTTTAAACCATGCCGTGTAAAGCTGCAGCAATACTTTCATGACTTTTTCCTCTTTCTTCCATTTTATAATTGGTTTTATATAGATTATTTATCTTTCAAAGCCTCCAGCAATTCCTGCGCAGTCCTGTGATAAACAGGATGCCGTACATAAGGGGCAATCTGGCAAAGGGGCTCCAGCACAAAATCACGTTTGTACATCTCAATATGGGGAATATGAAGCTCTTCCTCGTCCAGAATCAGATCATCATAGAGCAGAATATCCAGATCTAAGGTCCGTGGCCCCCAATGAATCACTCTCTCCCGTTTTGCTTCCTTTTCAATCTCGTGAAGCCGTTCCAAAAGCTCATGAGGTGTCAGAAGCGTACGCAGCTTCATGGCGCCATTCAGAAATTCATCCTGATCCACTACGCCGTAGGGTTCTGTGGTCAGATAATCGGATACCGCCAGAACCTGACAGCCCTTTGTCTTTTGCAGGCCCGCCACTCCCATATCCAAATGGGCTTTTTTGTCTCCCATATTGGAGCCCAGGGCAATATAAGCCGTGTGCCAGCTCCGTTCAATCTCAACGGAAACCGTCTCTAAGGGCAATCCTACGGGCGCCCAGGGCTTTTTTATCTCCAGGCGGATACGCTCCAGATGCTCTGTCTGAAGCAGCAGCTCTTCCGCCAGTTTTTCCGCCGCTGTCTCCAAAAGCTTATAGGTATGTTCTTTCAGAAATCTGCAGATAAAGTGGCTGACTTCTCCGTAATGAATAGATTTCGTCAGATCATCCTTTTGTCCCGCTTCCCGGGTGGAGGTATAAAGAGTTGCTGAAACTACAAACTTCTGCCCCAGAACATTTTCCTCCGGGAATACACCGTGCTTTGCAAATATCTCCAGATTTTTAATGTGTATCTGATCCATATTATGATTCATTCCTTTCACTTTGCTCATGTACAAAGTTATATAAAATATAATATTTACGCAGATCAGTATTCTAAAATTCCTCCGATCCTGCCGCCAAAATCACCTTTGTCATTTGAATGGCCCGCTTGTTGGCTTTTACATCGTGTACCCGTACAAAGGAATACTTTTTCATTACGGCCATAACTGTGGTTACCAGGGTTCCTTCCTCCCGCTGAGCTGCCGGTAAATCCAGAGTTAAACCGATAACGGATTTTCTTGAGGTTCCCAGAAGCATGGGATAGCCAAGGGAATGAAAACGCTCCATATAATGAATAGTTTCCAGATTCATTTCGTAGGTTTTGCCAAAACCTACTCCCGGATCCAGAATGATCTTATCATCCGGGATGCCTGCTGCTCTGGCAATTGCCACACATTCCTTTGTCTCCCGCAGCATCTCACGATAAAAATGATTGTACTCGGCTTTTTCCTTATTGTGCATCAGACAGCAGGCCACTCCCGATTGGGCGATTAATCCCGCCATCTTGGAATCATATTTCAGTCCCCATATGTCGTTGACCAGATCGGCCCCTGCCTTGATTGCCGCCTCTGCCACACGATATTTGTAGGTATCTATGGAAACGGGTACATCAATTCGAGTCTTTACCGCTTCAATAATGGGGACTACACGACTGATTTCTTCCTCCTCCGTAATCTGCTCATGTCCGGGACGGGTGGATTCACCGCCGATATCTATGATATCGGCTCCGTCCTTCACCATCTGCTCCGCATGGCTTAGTGCCTTATCAAACTCATTCCACTGTCCGCCGTCTGAAAAGGAATCCGGAGTTACATTCAGGATTCCCATAATATAGGTTTGATCTGCCGTATCAAATATTCTATTTCCAATTTTCATGTATTTGTTCCTTTCCGTCCTTTTGGCAAGCGCTTATATATGCTCCAAATCCATTTCGAAAACCAGGTCCATATCCTTAATCTTTCCGTAATCTGTCATATTGGTAGGTATGTACCCTACATAGCGATAACCTTTTGCTGCATAGTGATTGATAATACTTCTATGCTCTTCGGATTTCGCACCGCAGAACTTACCGATATGGACATTCACATACTCATATTTTTTCATCCTGTCTCCTTTAAATACCAATCGAAAGATTTTTCTTTTCCTCCGGCCAGTCGCATTTATCCCTTACCGGGCAGGAAAAACAGTTCCGTGACAGCTTGTCTCCTTTATAAAACAGCCCTGACAAGCTCTTTTCCTGCTGCTTTGTCCGGTGGCTTTGTATAAGCTCCAATACCTGCTCCCGCTCTGATTCTTCAAAACCGCAGTCCCTCAAAATTCCCTCCGCAATCCGGACACTTGCCTGCTCGTGGGGAATTCCCTCCTCATATTGGCGGAAACGGCCGATATCATGGAGAAGCCCTGCCGCATAGATGATTTCTTTTTTTGCAGGGATGCCGGCTTCCAGCGCCAGAATCCAGGTAATACGGGCCACATCCAGAAAATGTTCCGGCGTATGGCGGCAAAATTCCCGTTTTTCTTCCCATGCATTCAGCTTCTTCAGACAGCTTTGATAGGTTTCATGGCGCCAGATGGCATCTATCCGCTTCATGACTGACGCACCAGTGCCAGAAAACGTTCCTGAAGCTTGGCATTATCCTGAAATACACCTGTGGTTACCAGTGTCACGGTCTTGCTTCCCGGCTTTTTGATTCCCCGCATTGTCATGCAAGTGTGCTCTGCCTCCAGCATCACAATTACACCCTTGGGACTTAGGCTTTCCTCCAGAGCTTTTGCAATCTGAGCCGTCATTTTTTCCTGTATCTGCGGTCTTCTGGCAAACACATCCACGGTCCGGGCCAGCTTGCTCAGGCCCACTACCTTGCCATTTGGCAGATAACCGATATGAGCCTTTCCGTAAAAGGGCAGCAGATGGTGTTCACAGGTTGAATAAAAGGTAATGTCTTTCTCCACTACCATATCATTTCCTTCGGCCGTAAACTGCTTTTTCAAATGCACCGCCGGATCCTCATACAGGCCTCCGTAGATCTCTGCGCACATCCGTGCGATTCGATCGGGAGTCTCCAAGAGCCCCTCACGGTTCACATCCTCGCCGATTCCCTCAAGCATCAGCCTAACGCCAGCTTTTATCTTCTCGTAATCCATCATAAAAAACAGTCCTCCTTTCACCGCCCCCTCTTTCCGGGCAGTAAGGTATACCATAAAATGTTACTTTTGGAGACTGCTTTTCCATACAAAAAGCACCTCCATAATGTGGCAGAACATATGACGAAATATCCCTTCACAATATGAGATGCGATCTTATATTGCTGCAACGGGTGCGGTAATCATATCGTAAGACTGGTACATGAACCAACTTTTCGTTTCGACGGCAACTCCCCATCCGCTGAACACTTGACGCATGAAAACCTATTTTGCATATTATTCTTTATTTTTGTTAACAAATAGCCCTCAGCTGGCAAAATTTTGTATCTGCCAGCTGAGGGTATTATATCACAGGATACATAAAAGATCTATACCTTAATGAGCAAAATCCCCCGGCTCCAAAAGAGCTTACACTACACATTTTTCTCCCGAAATTCCTTAGACAACAAGAACAGGCCAAATAATATCCCATCAAGCAGTATTGTCGCAGGCAACATTTCCCAGGTTACCTGCTGATTCTCCATCACCTCCACGGAATAATTGTTGGCAATTACCAGAGACAGGTTGTTATTCAGAAAATGCAGAATCACAGGAACCCAGATATTGTTTGTTTTCAGATAAGCCCAGGCAAAAAAGATTCCAAGGGTTACGCAGGTAACAATCTGGGTCATCAGCATAATCAGCCCCTTATCCGGTGTGGTGTAGTAGAAAAAGTCTAGGAACACATGCCACACACCCCAGGCCGCACCCAGAATCAGCACGCCCTTTCGCATACCGAACCGCTTCTGAAGCAAGGGCTGCAGATAATAACGCCAGCCATATTCCTCTCCGAAAAATGCCGCAAAAGCAAGGAAAAAGTTCACCGGCGTAAAGAGAAGATAAGCCCAGGCTGAGGGATTTTGCAGGATCTCCAGCATCGTCCCTGCCTCCCCTCCCATGGCATAGGCAATGGCTGCACGGCCAAAATAAAGTACAAGAAATAGTAAAACACAAAATACCGAAACTCTCCATTGCTTCCATCCCAGCCCATAGGCGGCTCTTTTCTTTTTCCCGGCTATTAACAGCAGAATCCATAAGAGAATGCTGCCCCCTATCATTACATACTGAGAAAGGATTGCCCACATGGAGATTGACTGTCCGTTCAGGGAAATCGTCTTTCCCGGAAGTGCTACGGACAAGAGGGAAAAAACTGCCATTGACAATGTCACCAGTAAAAAGCCTATATAAAAGCCTTTCGGCAAAAGACCTTCTTTCCACTCCGTTATCAGATAAGCAAGTATCACTCCTGCCGCCGGATAAAACATCTGGGCACTTGGAAATATGCTCATCTCCACCGGTATGGTGCTTCCATACCAGGTTAGAATCCCCATCACATAGGTTACTCCATAGGCAACCAGAAGAAAAATGAGAAGCTGTCTCTTGGTTTTCGTTGTTTCAGTCATTTCATACCACTTCTTTCTGTTCAGTAATTTCACTTTTATAAAATAATATTATCACTTACTCCCTTTCGAAAGGTATAAAATGCCTGAATAGTCTGTTTTACTGCCTGAATGGTTTTTATCATCCAGGCGGATATGCTGACATGTCCATACGACTCTATCTTAGGATTCAGGAATCCGAAAACAAGGTCTCAAGCTTCTGTCTCATATTTCTGGAAAACGGGCATCGTTCGCCGTTTTTCAGTACGACCTCCCTGGTTTTCAGATTTACCTGGGCAATCTGAGCCCCTCGGACAAGATATGCCCTGTGTACACGGATAAAGCGCTCTCCCAGCCGTTCCTCCAGCTCCTGCATGCTTCCGATAAAATCAAGGCGTTCCTGCATGGCATGAAGCTCGATCCGGTGCGTCCGCCCGGCGGTAGCAAAATATAAAATCTCATCCAATGGAATATGGCGAATCACATCCAGGGTCTTTACGGTAAAATACTCCTGCTGCTCTCCCCGATCCCGTTTCACACGTTCCGCAACCACTTTCAGGCATCGGGAAAGCCCCGCCTGCATCTGTTCCCCATCCTGCTTGCAGATGTAATCCAACGCCTCCAGATGATAGCGGAACGTCTCAAAGGCCAGATCCCGAAAGGCCGTCACATAGATCAGAAAACCTCTGGAATCTATTTTTCGAATCTCCTGCCCCAGACGAAAGCCATCCATGGACGCTCCCTTTAATTCCACATCCAAAAAATAGATTCCCTGACGCCGTTCATCCTCAAGCCGCTCCAAAAGCTCCTCCGGGCTGCCGGTGCACAATGCAATCTCCATATCACAATTTTCAATAAGAATCTGCTTTTCCAGCCAAATCCGCTCGGCATTTCGAATCGGTTCCTCATCCTCGCATATATAAATAGGCAGCATGGAATCCTCCTAATACAATTACAGTTATAAAGCAGCCTGTGTGACATCCCAAAACTGGTTATATTTTAATCACGTCTCCTGTATTTTCAATTCCTGCACAAAGAAGCCGTCCTGTATGGCTGTAAAGGGAAATACAAAGTCATATTTCCCCAGAATTTTACGATAGCTTTCCAGGCCAATTCCACGGCCCACCCCCTTGGTGGTATATCCCTCTGTTCCCAAGCTTTGAAAATCCACCGTCCCATACAAGGTATTTTTTACCCGAAAAGTGGTACATCCATTCTGGCTGCTGATCATCAGGTGAATCCTGGCATCCTTTTTTCCCCGGACCTCGTCCACCGCATTGTCCATCAGAATGCCAAGACATCTTAAGAGATCCGTGCTGCGCATTCGAGTGCCCTCAAAGGGCCGAAGTACCTCCAGCTCACAGCGAATCTCTTCTTTCTGCATCTGGCCCAGCTTCTCCAAAAGCAGCCCCTTTACCTCTACCATATGTATATTGGCAAGCTGATTCAAAAGCCGGACCTGGTCACCTACCTGCCGATCAAAATCCTCTGTCATTTCCTGAATAAAGGCTTGAACCGCCTCCAAATCTCCCTCCTTTGCCTGAAGATACATCCCTGCCATCATATTTTTAAAATCATGGCGAAATCCTCGAAGCTCCGACTGAATCTGCTCCATCTTTTCTATGTACACCGTCTGCTGCCTGATGCTTAGCTGCTGTGCCGCAATATATTGCTTCTGCTGCCAGTCCCGCCCCACATAGACAAAAATCATGTGGATCACTAAAAGCAGGGACACCGGAAGCAGCAGAGACACCCATCCGGTTTTCTCATTGTCAGTCACTGCATCAAGCATAAAATGCAGGATAGGGTAAAATACAAGCAAAGCCAAAATTCCTTTGTTTTTCTCCTCCTGTTCCATCCACTGCCTGTAAATCTTCCACGCTCCGGATTTATAAATCACCAGGCCGCAAAGGAGCAGACAGGCCGGAGTTATGACAAAGAACCAGAAGAGATAGCTCCGGCGTTCGCTGGCTATGGACAGATTATAAACTTTCCCATAGGCATATAGCTCCGCAAGAATTTCTCCATAGGAATATAACATCTCACTCATCAAGACGGCAAGACCGCATTCCCGCAGAGGCACCCGATATAAAATCCGCAGAAGCAAAACCTCACTTGCCATCACACAGTAAACCCATATTAAGGCACCGGTGCCATATATCCACTGCCATGCACCTATTCGAAAGGAGATTGCCCCCAGAATCGCCATTATCAATGCCAAAAGCAAGGCGAGTAATAAGCTTTTTGCCCTATAACTCCCGCCCAGTCTCGGAATCCGGCCCAGAAGCATTCGGGACATCCACAAAAGAAATATAAAATATATTATTAATTCAATAAAATTTGCACTGACAATCTGCCCAAAGCTCATAACCGCTACCTTTTATGCTTCTAGCCCTTTCATAGTAAGGGCAATCCGCTTTTTCTGCAGATCCACACTCATAACCTTTACCTCTACCACATCCCCCACGCTTAAAACCTCAAGGGGATGCTTGATAAACTTCTTATCGGTTATCTGGGAAATGTGCACCAGGCCGTTCTGGTGAACGCCAATATCCACAAAGACGCCGAAATCAATCACATTGCGAACGGTTCCCTTAAGAATCATGCCGGGAGTCAAATCTTTCATTTCCAGCACATCTGTGCGCAGAATGGGCCTGGGCATCTCATCCCTGGGATCACGTGCCGGCTTCTCCAGCTCCTTTACAATATCCTTCAGGGTAATCTCACCTATTCCCAGACTGTCGGACAGTTTCTTTACATCCTTTACCCGTTGCGACAGACCTGCCAGTCCTCCCTTTCTCAGATCCTCTCCGCTGTATCCCATGGAAGCAAGCAGCTTTTCCGCCGCCTCATAGGATTCCGGATGCACACTGGTGGCATCTAAGGGATTGGTTCCTCCGGTAATACGCATAAAGCCCGCACACTGCTCATAAGCTTTCGGGCCCAGCTTGGCTACTTTCAAAAGCTGGCGGCGATCCGAAAAACGGCCGTTGGCCTCACGGTAGAGCACAATATTTTTCGCCAAAGTCTTGCTGATACCGGAAATGTATTCCAACAGGGATGCGGAGGCGGTATTCAGATCTACCCCTACCTTATTTACACAATCCTCCACTACGCCTGCCAGGGCTTCACTGAGTTTCTTCTGGTTCATATCATGCTGATACTGTCCCACGCCGATGGACTTAGGATCGATCTTTACCAGCTCCGCCAGGGGATCCTGGAGACGCCTTGCTATGGAAGCGGCACTTCGCTGCCCCACGTCAAAGTTAGGAAATTCCTCCGTGGCCAGCTTGCTTGCCGAATAGACGGATGCTCCAGCCTCGTTGACAATCACATACTGCACTTTTACGGGCAGCTCCTTTAGAAGATCTACAATCACCATCTCCGATTCCCGGGAAGCCGTACCGTTTCCCACGGAAATCAGCGTAATATGATACTTGGAAATAAGCTTTTTCAGGACTGCTTTTGCTTCGGCCACCTTGTTCTGGGGAGCCGTAGGATAAATGACTACCGTATCCAGCACCTTTCCCGTGGCGTCTACTACCGCAAGCTTACACCCGGTACGGAAAGCCGGGTCCCAGCCAAGAACTACCTGCCCTACAATGGGAGGCTGCATCAAAAGCTGCTCCAGGTTTTTTCCAAATACCTTGATAGCTCCGTCCTCGGCCTTTTCCGTCAATTCGTTTCGAATCTCACGCTCAATAGCCGGGGCAATGAGACGCTTATAGCTGTCCTCAATCACCTCTTTCAGCACTGAGCTTGTGTACGGATTGTCTCTTACAATCACTTTCTTTTCCAGATAACGCAGAATGCATTCTTCAGGGGCTTCAAGCTTAACGGTCAGAATCCTTTCCGCTTCTCCACGATTCAATGCCAAAATCCGGTGGCCTGCCAGCTTTTTCACAGGCTCCTCAAAGTTATAGTACATCTCATAGACGCTCTCGGTCTTCTCATCCTTAGCAGCGGAAGTCAATTTTCCCTCATCAAAAGTCAGTTTTCGAATATAGATCCGGTAATCTGCTTCATCAGAAATAGCCTCTGCCAGAATATCCCCGGCTCCCTGGATGGCTTCCTCCAGGGTCAAGACTCCCTTTTCCTCCGATACATAGGCTGCCGCATCCTCGGTAAGAGGGCGTTTTGTCATCTGGAGACGGATAAGATCTGCCAACCCCTCCAGGCCCTTTTCTTTCGCAATGGTCGCACGGGTACGCCGCTTGGGGCGGTAGGGACGGTACAGGTCATCCACTACAACCATTGTCTCCGCCGCTAAAATCTGGCTCTCCAGCTCTTCCGTCAGCTTTCCCTGCTCCCGAATGCTTCCAAGAACCTGTTCTTTCTTCTCTTCCAGATTCCGGAGATAGGTTAGACGCTCATTGAGGTTCCTAAGAACTTCATCATTCAGTGAGCCTGTGGCTTCCTTTCGATAGCGGGAGATAAAGGGAATGGTATTGCCCTCATCAATCAGTTTCACGGCCGCCTCCGTCTGCCACCGCTGCACGCCCAGTTCTTCTGTCAGTTTTTTCAAAATGTCCATATATAAACTCCTTTGTCCCCTGTTGGAGGGTTTTTTCTCAGTATTCCTATTATAAACAAAACTGGAAGCCTCCGCAAGAAGCATTTGTTTTTCCCGGATGGCTGTGATATGATAAAGAAAGATCCTATTTCGTGGGATCCAGGAGGTTTACCATGGAACAATTACAACAGACAAAACGAAATCCTATGGCAAGTGCGGCCCTGATGCTGGGGTTATTCGCCATTGGTCTTGCTTTTATCATACCGGTCTACGGACTTTTTTGCGGATGCTTAAGTATTCTTTTTGCCAACCTTTCCAGAGGAAGCGGACTGAAAATGCCGGATAAAGCCCTGGCCGGTCTTATTACCTCCATCTTTGCCATTGTGATTGCGCTGCTTCTGTCTGTGGCCGCTTTGTATCTGCAACAGTTTCTGGCTCAGAGATTCGGTGCGGAAGCTCTGCAGGATCCTGCAAATCTGCAGAAAATATTAGACGAGTTCATGCGCAGTTATATGAATGAATTTCAGACTGGAGGAAACGGATTATGACTATTCCATCCCGAGAATTAAAGCGAAGAGCCCGCTCCGTACTGGAGGGAAAATATTTCTTTGCCGCCAACACCGCCTGTACCCTGATGCTGTATTCCTTTTTCGTCACTTTGATTCTGCAGTACAGCGGCCTGGCTGCCTCTGAAAAGCCTATGGGGATTGTTTTTTACTATACGTTGTGGATCATTATGGCTCTTTTAGGCTCTTTGCTGGAGGTGGGGCTTATCCGTTATGTCTATCTTTTGAGCAGAAAAGAAAAGACACCTCACTCACCTGCTCTTTTTTATGCTTATCGCAATCAGCCGGATACGTTTATCCTGGTTTACGCTTTTCGATATCTTGTGGCTCTGGTCTGGTTTATCCCGGCCATATGGGAGGTTCGAAAGCTTCCCTTGAACCTGGAGCCTCTTGCATTAATACGGGCTCTTTTTCCGATTATTCTGCTGGTCCTGGCAGCAATTCTTCCGGCCTTACTGGTATCACTGCCCTACGGTCTTGCCTGCTATGTTCTGCTGGATCAGCCTTACTGCCTGGCACATGAGGCTTTGGGAACCAGCCGCCGGCTTATGAAAGGCAATTATATGCGCCTGTTCCGGCTTTGGCTCAGTTTTCTTCCTTTTATTCTTCTGATTATCGGAACCTCCGGTGTGGCGATTTTATGGGTGAAGCCTTACTTCCATACCACTATGAGCCAGTTCTATATGGAGATCAGCCATCAGAAACTTCCGGAGGAACCACAGATTTCCATTGTTGTGTAGCCAAAAGGCCTGCCGCAGATTTTTACTTCTGCGGCAAGCCTTTCTTTATGTTCCTTATCCTATTTTTAGGGAGCTTTCTTTTATTCTTCCAGTCCAAAAGCATCATGAACCGCATTTGCCGCACGCTCCGCATCTCTTTCATGAATCAGAACGGTCACACGAATCTCAGAGGTGGAGATCATGTTGATGTTGATATTCTGATTATAAAGAGCCTCGAACATCTTTGCCGCCACACCGGGATTGGACATCATGCCTGCGCCTACGATGGATACTTTTGCCACCTCCTTGTTGCAGGAAATGCTCTTGCCGCCGACTCGGCTTAAATTAGCCTCCAGAATCTTCACTGCCGTATCCGCCTCGTCTCTGGATACGGTAAAGGAAATGTCCTTGCTGTTCTCACGTCCGATGGACTGCAGGATTACGTCCACATTGATATTTTCCTTTGCCAGCATATTAAACAGCTTAAATGCCATACCCGGCTGATCCTTTAATCCGATTACTGAAATTCTGGCCGTATTTTTATCCAGTGCCACTCCACTGATTAACATTCTCTCCACGTTTGTCTCCTCCTTAACAATTGTCCCTTCGTGATCATTCAGACTGGAACGTACCACAAGCTGTACGCCGTATTTTTTTGCCATTTCCACTGACCGATTATGAAGCACGCCTGCTCCCAGAGTTGCTAGATCCAGCATCTCGTCATAAGTGATCTCCTCCAGCTTCCGGGCCTTGGGCACATATCTTGGATCTGCGGTGTAAACACCGTCCACATCCGTATAAATCTCACAAGCATCTGCATGCAGAACCGCCGCAAGAGCTACTGCTGTGGTATCGGAACCGCCCCTGCCCAAAGTGGTATAATTGTCGTATTTGTTCACTCCCTGGAAACCAGTAACGATAACGATCCTCCGATGCTCCAGTTCGTGCATAATCCGATCCGTATCAATGCGCTTTAATCTGGCATTTCCATGGGTTCGGGTAGTATGCATAGCTACCTGAAAGGCATTCAGGGACACTGCCGGCACATCCATTGTATCAAAAGCCATTGCCATCAGTGCTGTAGATACTTGTTCACCTGTAGTAAGCAGCATATCAAGCTCTCTCTTGGGTGGGTTCGGATTGATGGTCTGGGCCAGGGCAATCAGTTCATCTGTGGACTTGCCCATAGCGGAAAGTACTACAATAATGTCATTTCCCTTTCTGTACTCCTCGGCGCACCGTCTGGCCACATTGAAAATTCTCTCCTTGTCGCCTACGGAGGTGCCTCCAAATTTTTTCACTATCAGCATTGCTTTTTCTCCTCGTTTTTATATTTATCAGTTTGGCTTTGTGACCTTTTTAATATAAACTTTTGCTCACATCCTTGCTGTTTTTCAGGATATCTCAAAGCTTTTCTTATGCTTCGAACAATTTCTCTATCAATTCATATCCATGCTCTACAACAATTCCGCTCTCCTTAGCCTCTCTTTCATTATATGCCCCAATCCTGCGAAGCTCCTTTTCGCTGTCATACAAAAGATAGGGAACGGGATCGCTGGTGTGGGTCCGCACTCGAATGGGCGTGGGGTGATCCGGAAGCACCAAAAGGCGATAGGGCTCTTTTGCCTGGTCAAGCGCTTCCCGAACAATTCGTATTACCCGCTCATCCAGATATTCAATTGCCTGAATCTTCTTTTCCGTGCTGCCCTGATGCCCCATCTCGTCCGGAGCCTCCACATGAATATAGACGAAATCAAATCCATCCTTTAAAAGGGCATCTGCCGCCGCCTGAGCTTTTCCCTCATAATTGGTGTGAAGACCGCCGTTAGCTCCCTCCACGCTGATATTTGTCATTCCTGTTCCCACGGCAATTCCTTTGAGAAGATCCACTGCTGAAATCATGGCTCCCTTTTTATGGTACTTCTCTTCAAAAGAGGAAAGGGCCGGGCGGGTTCCTGCTCCCCAGAACCAGCAGGAATTAGCAGGTTTAAGTCCCTTTGCCTTTCGCTCCAGATTGATGGGATGCTTAGAGAGAATCTCATAGCTCTTCTTCTGCATGGCTCCAAGCTTTTCATCCGCCGGAAGATAATTCCCTGCTTTTTGTCCCAGCACATCGTGGGGCGGTGTCAGCTCTGCCACACTTCCTCCTGCCCAAATCAGAAGATGGCGATAGCTGGTTCCTACATAGAACTTATAAATATCATCCTCCAGTTCTTTTCGAACCGCCTCCAAAAGAATGGCCGCATCCTCCGTACTGATCTCATCAGAACTGTGATCGAGAATGATTTTATCCTCATAAGCTTCCTCATCCTCGGATAAAGTGATAAGATTGGTTCGAATGGCAATATCATCCGCTCTCATATTAACGCCTATGCTCAAAGCCTCCAAAGGAGAACGGCCGGTGTAATATTGTCTTGGATTATAACCCAAAACCGCAAGATTGGCCGTATCGCTTCCCGGCTTCATTCCCTCCGGAATGGTGCAGGCAAGGCCCACCTGTGAACGGCCTGCCAAGTCATCCATAACGGGGGTCCTGGCATATTCCAGAGGTGTTTTTCCTCCCAATGCTTCTATCGGCTCGTCTGCCATGCCGTCTCCCAGTACAATTACATATTTCATAGCTCTCTTATCCTTCCACACGGATCATATGGATGACAGCATCTGTCCTGGCTGCACGCTCCTTGTATTCCGCCTCCGTATATTCTCCTGTAATAAAGCCGAACTCTCCGGCCAGATCTGCGGAAACCACCTCAATGGGTCCGAAAATCTCTGCCATCTTAATAGCATCAGTCTTTTTATTTCCCTTTACTCTTACAAAGAAGCGGCGCTTGGCATCGCTCAGGTCCGTAAGCTCCAGCTTTTCGCTGCTCCAGAAAGTCATAATGTTTCGGTGCAGGTGCTTGGCCGCATCCACCACGTCTGCCACAACTGCGCTGGCTGTAGGCAGCTTTCCGGCTCCGCTTCCGTAGAACATTACATCGCCCAGCACATTTCCTTTGGCGAAAATGGCATTGAATACATCATTTACGCTGTAAAGGGGATGCAGCTCGTTGATAAGGAACGGAGCAACCATGGCGAAGAATCGGCCGTTCTCTTTTTTGCTGGTTGCCAGAAGCTTAATGGCACGGCCCATTTTCCTGGCATATTTGATATCCTCGGCTGTGACCTTTGTAATTCCCTCCGTATAAATATCCTCGTAATCTACCTGGCATCCACTGGCAAGAGAGGTTAGGATAGCGATCTTCCGGCAGGCATCATAGCCTTCTACATCAGCCTCCGGATTCCGCTCTGCATAACCCTTGGCCTGGGCCTCCTTTAATGCGGTGTCAAAGTCGATTCCTTCATGAGTCATTTGGCTTAAAATATAATTGGTGGTTCCATTGAGGATACCCGTAATCTCTATAATCTCATCTGCGGTCAGTGAGGAATTCAAGGGACGAATAATGGGAATTCCGCCGCCTACGCTGGCCTCAAACAGATAGTTCAGTTCCCGTTCTTTTGCAATCTCCAAAAGCTCGGCTCCATGTCTTGCTACCAGCTCCTTGTTGGAGGTACAGACACTCTTTCCTGCTTCCAGGCAACGCTTGGTAAAGGTGTATGCAGGCTCCACACCGCCCATAACCTCTACAACAATGCGGATCTCCGGATCGTTTACAATGGTTTCAAAATCGTGAACCAGCTTGGATTCTACCGGATCTCCGGGAAATTCTCTCAAATCTAAGACGTATTTGATGTTGATCTCGTCTCCTGCCCGGCGGTTGATGCTAGTCTGGTTGGTATTCAATACCTCTACTACTCCAGAGCCTACGGTTCCGTATCCCATAACTGCAATCTGTATCATTCTAGTCTACTCCTTTGCCAGTATTTTTAAATAATGAATGCCCTCCTGGCTTTCTATCTGTTCAATCATAGAGGATACATCCCTGGTGATTGGCAATAGATCTACGGTGAGGGTTAGAGACGCTACTCCATTGATGGGAATGGTCTGATGAATGGTGAGAACATTTCCTTTGTATTCAGCGATGGTCTTCAGTACCAAAGACAACAGGCCCGGCTGGTCATCCATCTGGAGGACGAAGGTGATGCTTTTCCCTTTGGAGTTGTCATGGAACGGGGATATGTCATCCTTATATTTATAGAAGGAACTGCGGCTGATCCCTACCCGCCCGGTTGCCTCCTGTACGGTCATTGCCTTTGAGGATTCCAGTAGGCGCTTGGCTTCTACTACCTTCAAAAGTACTTCCGGTACGGCTTTTTGGCTTACTACAAAATACTTGCTTTTCTCTGACATTTTTGCCTCCTAATGTCCTAAGCGCCGTTGGGTGCGTGTGTCTTTGAGACATAAATTTAAGATTTATAATTTGATTTCAGTCTTTCCCTTTGCGAACAGGCGAATTACCGTTCGTGTGCGTCTGTTGAAAACATTTGTTTTTCTCTCATGGATTCAACAGGGAAAATATTATCATAGTTTGGGGGAGATTGCAAGTGGAAATGTGGGGATTTTTTTGTGGTTTTTTATGCGGACGCCCCAGATGGGAAAATATACTTCCTGACAGGCTCCGCCCGAAGGGCTAACACGCCTGTCAGGAAGTATATTTTCCCATCTGGGGCTAGTACAACGAAAATTAAGTTATTGGCAGTTTGACTTGCCTATTTTCCTGATAGCACTACTCCCCAAGCCTCGCCGCAGCCACCGCTACGACTGCGTTTGTGAAGCAGCACTCTCAGAAAAATATTCTGTGTCAAACTATCCAAAACTTAATTTCCGGTACGGACTACTAGTATTGATATGTTGATAAAATTTTTCAAGAAAAATGCTTTGCCGCAGTTGGCGTGCCCTTTACTCTTCCTCCGGACCTATGGTGAGCCACTTTAGATAGGCGTTGATGAAAGGATCCAGGTTGCCGTCTAAGACTGCGTTGGTATTGCTGATCTCGGCGTTTGTCCGGTGATCCTTGACCATGGTGTAGGGCTGCATGACGTAGGAACGTATCTGGTTGCCCCATCCTATTTCTTTGACTTCGCCCCGGATGCCGGAGAGCTTTTCGGCATTTTTTTGCTGTTCCAGCAGGTATAGCTTGGCTTTCAGCATCTGCATGGCTTTGTCTTTGTTTTGGAATTGGGATCGCTCGTTCTGGCACTGGACTACGATGCCGGTGGGCAAGTGGGTGATCCGGATTGCCGATGAGGTTTTGTTGATATGCTGACCGCCGGCGCCGCTGGAGCGATAGGTGTCAATCCTTAAATCTTCATCTTTAATGTCCAAGTCGATCTCGTCTTCAATGTCCGGCATGACATCCAGAGATACAAAAGAAGTCTGACGCTTGCCCTGAGCATTGAAAGGGGAGATACGCACCAGTCGGTGAACGCCTTTTTCGGACTTTAGGTAACCATAGGCATTTTCTCCGTTAACCTGAAACGTGACGGATTTGATACCTGCTTCGTCTCCGTCCAGATAGTCCAGAACTTCTACAGTGAAGCCTTTGCGCTCAGCCCAGCGGGTGTACATGCGGTACAGCATTCCTGCCCAGTCGCAGCTTTCTGTGCCGCCGGCTCCTGCATTTAGCTTTAGGATGGCATTGTTTCCATCGTATTCACCAGACAGGAGGGTTTTTATTTTCATGGATTCCAATTTGTTTATGAAGGTATCCAGCTCTCCCTGAATCTCCGGGATCAGGGCGGGGTCATTTTCTTCATAGCCCATCTCAATGAGGGTTTCAATGTCCTCATATTGCTGCCGAAGACTTTCATAGTCTTCCGCTTCGTCTTTTAGATTTTTCAGCTCCCGCATTCCTCCCTGGGATTTCTCGGTGTTGTCCCAGTAGCCGGGAGCTTCCATTTCTCGTTCTAATTCTTCGATTCGCTTTGCCTTGTCAGCCAGGTCAAAGTGAATCCCTCAATTCTACTAATGGTCCCTGATAGTTGTTTAAGGTGTACTTAAACTGATCTAATTCTACCATTTTACCACCTCTTTCATTTTATGATTCTCATGGCGCTTAAGGATTTGCGCACGCTATGCTCCTGCTGCTGTCATGATTATTCAGTATAGCAAACTTGTATGATGGGTGCAAGGATTTCCGTAAGAATAGCTGCCGGCTGCTCCTTATCTCCGTTTTATAAGGTCTAATACTCCTCGGGTATAATAACTGCCGCGATGATGTAGGCCAAAAGACCGCTTCCAAAGCCTCCGATGGTCAGGATCACCCAGATAAGACGGATGATGGTAGGGTCAATATGAAAGTATTCTCCAACACCTCCGCATACTCCGCAAATCATTTTATTTGTTCTGGATTTTGTTAATCTTTTTTCGTCCACTCTGTTTTCCTCCTATCTCAAATTGCTACGCAACGGTACTAAAGGGTAAAGTCACTTCGGCACACCTGTAATGAGAGAAACTTTCATTCGAAAGGACACTCATGAAAGTTCCTCTCGTGTGCCTTTGCGACTTTACCGTCCAGCAGAAAATATTTCTTAAAACACTTGACATTTCTTAGCTGGACTAATTAAAGTTCCGTAATACCTGTTGATTGTTTATTCTACACATTTTAAGGTAATATTTCCGATTCCGCATTCCATGAAAATCTCTTTTTTTGCATCATTGTTAATTATCTTTTCACGGCCCAGCCCGGAGTAATCATCATTATTCAAGGTTATGGAACCGATTCCGCAGCTTAAGGTATAATTGTAATCTGTCTCTTTCCCCTGTACACGGATATCCAGGCTTCCTACTCCGCAATCCAGTTCAAGGTCTCCGCCTGCAAAGCTTTTTACTTCTAAAAGTCCGGTTCCCACTCCCAAAAATGCTTTTTCGGATGCATTAAGATTCCGAAGCAGCAGCTCACCGGCTCCTATCTCCAGTTCAACTTTTTGGGCCTCTATCTTTTCTATCTGACTTTGCCCTGCTCCCAGATCCAGGTCCAGCTTTTCAGCCTGAAGAGATTCCGCATAAAACTCTGTCGCTCCCAGGTCAAGCTCTATCTTCTCCAGTGTACGTTCAGGCACATAAATCTCCAAAATCAGTGAATTTTTGCGGCGTGTTCCTCTGTGATCCTCCAAAAGCAGCGTATCTCCGTCTTCTTTAATTTTAAAATAATCCTTCGCATTTTTAGCTGTAATGCGGAAGCTTTCCTCATTATGAGTGTAGATCTTTACGGAGCTTCTGTCCAAATCCAGCTTTAGCTTTTCTATGTGATCCCCTCCAAAGTTTCCTTCCTGTATATCCACATTTTCAACTGATGCTATTTCTATATCATCTATGGTTTCCAAATCGCCCCATTCGTTCATGTCATTTTTCCAGTCATCAAAGTCATCATACCAATCATCATGCAGATCTTCTATATCGTCTGCCAGATCCCAATCGTTCCAGAAGTCCCAGTGGTGATTATAATGGACCATTCTCAGGAACTGGCTGGGCCTGGCTCCCAGGCTCACACCTGCCGCAACACCTACAATTCCTAAAACTACAAATACGGATGCCACAATGAGGCAAAATTTAGTTAAAGATTTCATTTATTTGTACCTGCCTTTCGAAAGGGATAGCTGACCAGTCCTACAATTCCCCGAATCAGCCATGGTAATATTTTTACACAGCACCAGATGGTTAAGAGAGACAATACAATTCCTAACGCAAAGATAAGGCATCCTACGCCTGTCATTGCAAGCCCCACGGAGGGTATTGCAAAGATTTCGGCTATTCCGATTCCAATTAAGACAACACCCACGATCAAAACCGAGAAACCTGCAGCGGCAACCCCGATGCATGCGCCTCCAATTCCGAAGACTACGGCGGCAACGGCCGCAAGGATTGCTGCTCCAACGGGAATAATAACCGGAGCTACCAACACACAAATCAGTATAATCGCAATAAGCTTCCATGTATTTGTCTCAGATGCCCTTCCGGCATCTCTTTTGCCCGTGCCGTTTTCGCTGCTTTGCTGTTCCCTTTGCGCCTCTTCTCTGGATATCACTTCCTGTGCCGTCCGGAAGCGGGTATCCTCATAGCCCTGCTCCGAATACTCAGAAGCCGAATCGGAGAATCCAACTTTGATCTTCTGTGCCACCTGTTCCGGACTTCCCAATTCTTCAATAACCCTGGCTTCGTTTTCTGCTCCGGCATCATCGAAGTAGTCGTTGTAATACTGCAAGGCTTCTTCTCGTTCGCTGTCTGAGATATTCCATAACAGACGCTCAAGTTTTTCCATAAATTGCTTCCTATCCATTACACACCTCTCCCCGCAAATAATTTCGCAATCTTGGTGGAATATTGCTTCCACTCTGTCTTGTACAGATTCAGCTGCGCCGTTCCTGCCTCTGTAATCCGGTAATATCTGCGGTTCCTGCCTCCATACTCCATATCGTAGGTTTCCAGACAGCCATCTTTCTGCAGCCTGCGCAATACCGGATATAAGGTGGACTCGGATATCTCGATGGCCTGGCGCACATCCTGGGTGATCTTGTAGCCGTAGGTGCCCTCCGCATCGTTGGAGACTACGGCCAGTACAATTGCGTCCAGGAGTGCCGCTCCTGTGTTAAATACCATGCAACCCTCTCCTTATCCTGATTTCTTTTCCCTGACGGGCGAAGTCCGCCTGCCCTGCAAGGGCATGTATTATGGTGCATCCACAGGGTATACTTTGACGAACTATCTTCGTCTGTTCTTCGCCTGTTCCAAAAGGACATGTATCACAGATAGCTGTTAAGGTATATCCCGGCGGAAAAATCGGTTCTGCCGATGGGATATACTTTTTAATGTATCTGTGAAATATAATATTATATATTGTATAATATTATAAGATGCTTATACTATACAACGTATAATATGATGCTGTCAATAGTATTAATGGAATCTTAATAATTGGGGGGAATGTTTTGGAAGTATTTATTTTTTGGGAATCTCTCTGTGCCAGTGCACTAGTAGTCCGTATCGGAAATATGCACAAGGATTTCCGGTACGGACTACTAGTACAACGAAAATTAAGTTTTGGATAGTTTGACGCAGAATATTTTTCTGAGAGTGCTGCTTCACAAACGCAGTCGTAGCGGGGCTACGGCGAGGCTTGGGGAGTAGTGCTATCAGGAAAATAGGCAAGTCAAACTGCCAATAGCTTAATTTTCGTTGTACTAGCCGTAAAGTCTGTCGCTGTCGTTTTTAAGAATATGATTCAAAAGAGCCTGACATCCCTCCAGGATGTCATCATAGGTGATGTCGAAGTTTCCGGTGTACCAGGGATCTGCAATATCACGAGGGCGATCTGTAAAGTCCAAAAGTAATGATACTTTTTCCTCTGGATCCTGTCGAAGAATCCGCAGCATGTTTCTTCGATTCCATTGGTCCATGCCGATTATATATTCATACTGATCATAGTCTGAATGCTTCATCTGTGTAGCATGATGACTCCCTAATGGGACACCCATTTCTCTCAGCTTCCCTCTTGTTCCATAATGAACACCACTGCCGATTTCTTCTGTGCTGGTGGCGGCGGAATCAATGTAGAAGTGGTCGGACAGACCTTTTTTGTTTACAAGATCTTGCATTACGAATTGAGCCATTGGGCTTCTGCAAATATTGCCGTGACAAATAAAGAGTATTTTTATCATCTTGATTATATCCTTTCATAAGCCTACAAACCTTGATATTTTAGGCTTTTTGGCACTTTTCTTCAATTTTGCATTTTGCCCGAAACATACGCAATTCTTTATAATTCTACGCAAATTCACGGGCAAATGGTGTAGTAGATTGGTGTATTTTCAACCTGATTTTCTCTTCTTTCCCTGCATATCGGTTTCTTTAAAGTCAATGATTTTCGCCATTTGCTCTGCCGCCCGGTCGAAACTTGCATGAGTGTAAACATTCAATGTAACACCTACATCAGAATGCCCCATTACATATTGCAGGTTTTTGATATCCATACCAGCATTTTCCATGTTTGTACAGAACGTATGACGGAACACATGGGGCGTGATATGGGGCAGCGGCTTATCCGAATGCAGCTTCTTGTATTTCTTCATAGCCCAGCGCATTTCATTTTCGATATGCAGCGCCACTTTAGGCTCATCGGCTTTATCCAGCAAAAGGAAACTGCTGTACCCGTCTACAATGATTTCTGTTTTCACTTTTTTGCGGCGGGCAAGGATATTGTTCAGACTTTGATAAACTTCTTCTGTCATGGGAATGTAACGGCACCCGCATTCTGTCTTGGTTTTCTCGACATAATACTTTCCGCCCCTCTCCCGGACACGCTGGTGATCTACCCGGATTCTCCGGTTTTCAAAATCCAAATCTCTCTTTGTTAAACCGCAAAACTCGCTGATACGCATACCAGTTCCCAGCAACACAACAAATTCATCGTAATACTTCGCATAAGTCTTATCCCTCCGGATAAAGCCCATCCAAAGCTCCTGCTGTTCCTCCGTCATGGCAATCCGCTTCTGTGAATCGTTAGGAACAACATCAACCAATTTGAAATCAAAGGGATTTCTGCGGATAATATCCTCATTGTATGCCATTTGAAAGGCTGGCTTGACAACGCCCCGGACGCTTGTAATAGTGCTGTATCCTTTCCCCTCGTCGTGAAGCTTCATAATCCACTTTTGGGCATCTGATACTTTGATATCCCTTATCTGACGATAACCGAAATCTTCTTTCCTGACTAAATTCAGCACAAAATTGTAACCGACTTTCGTGTTGTAGCAAACTCCCTGTTTCAGACTGATGTATCGCTCTAAAAGGTCTATTACGGTAATCTTTCCGGCAGCATAGTCAATTCCGTCGTCAAGCTGCTTTTGAATCGTCTTTTCTTTTTGCCGCAGCTCTTTCAAATCAGAGGAATAAATGGTCTGGCGCTTGCCACGGATATCAGTATAACGATATTGATAAATCAGGTCTTTTCTTTGGCTCCCTCCTGTCCGCAGGATTCTCCCTTTATTGTCTTTTCTCTTCTCGGACATTTTCAAACTCCTTTCCGTGATGGAAAGAGCCTTGATATGACTCATTCATTGTACCATATCAAAGCTGATTTTACACCACAAGTTTCATAAAAACCGCAAGAGATGAGATAGCTGCTATTGTCAGATAGAATATTCCTGCTCGATATACTGATCGAACAAGCGGCGTTTGATTAACCGCTTATTGCCAACCCACAGTACAAACCGGCAGTTCTTCTCATTTGTAAGCTTGCGCAGTTTATTAATGCCAATTCCAGAATAAGCTGCCGCTTCTTCCAGACTTAGGTTACTCTTTTCCCAAATAGGAACTTCTTTCATTGGCTTTCGCCTCTCTCCATGAGTTTCTTTAACCGATGCATTTTCTGCTGTGCGGTCACTCTGCGGAAGTTCCCGCCTGTAAAGCAGACAGGTACGCACATTTCAAGCATCCTGTCATAAATGCGTGCGTGGGCTGTGTCCTGCGGGTGCTGCATCTGCTCCAGCGTGAGGTTTGTTGTCGTAATCAGTGGCTTATTACTGCGGTATCGGCTGTCTATCACGTTATAGACCTGCTCAAGACCGTATTCCGTACCCCTTTCCATTCCAAAATCGTCAAGGATGTACTGATCTCACTTTCCTCCTTCGGTTTTGTACGATTCCACTCATATAGTTTTTAATGTTCTATTAGCACTTGATTAAGGTAACAACACTTTATTTTATAATCCACTTTCCCTTTTGACTGCTTCCTTCTCTTTCGATCACCCCAGACAAACGCATTTTCCGCATATGATATTTAATCGTATCATGCTTTTCCCCAAGCATTTCTGCAATCTGGCTTTGGGACAATGTCGGATTATCCTTAATGACTTTTATAATCCGCATAGGAATCGAATTCTCAATATACTGAAAACCAACTTGGGTAGTACCTTGGGTAACAGCTTGGGTAGTATTTTGGGTAGTGTCAGTCACCAGACTTTTAAACGTCACCATAATGTCCTCTTTTTTAACCGCATACTCCGGCATGGGATTCCCGGCCTGTGCACAGCTGTCCTTAATTTTCTCAATTCCCCGACCCCATGCTTCGATAAAGCCTGCACGAAAGAAAGTATTCGCAATGAGCGGATTATATGGTCTGGAACGATGACTTCCCATCAAATCATCAACCGTCCAGTCATCAGGAAACACGCAATCGTTTGCAATCATGATTTTATCCGCATAAACCCTGATTTGAATCGGTATCAATGTTCCATAGAATTTGTGGGCAATGGCATTAAAAACGGCTTCTCTAATCGCCTCCTTAGGAAATGGATAAGTTTCCACCCTTGTAACTCCCTTATAAGAAATTTCTGCTTTCAGGTATTTGGTAAAAATCAAATCCACAATTCTGTCAGCCTGTGAAATCAGTGATCCATGTATTTCGTCCTGATACCGCAATTCTGAATCTGTTTCAAAATAGCCAATTTTTACATAAGAACCTGGTATCCATTTCTCCGGATTATGATGAAATAGTAAAATCGCCGCCCGCTTGAGCATGCCATGGTCAAGCAGATTTAAGCTATCCAGCAATTGCTCATTGGAAAAATCGACATCTTTTTTGTCCATCCTTTTGCTAAGAACGGCCTGTTCACGAAAAATATCAAAACTATCATTCCGCAAATCCCTTACTGCAACATCCTGTATGGGAACACTATCCCAGGTAATGCCAGTCTTTTTTAAGAGGAACTGATTCAATGCCTGTCCTTTAAGCAACTGTTTTGTGCTTCCGCTCCGATAATGATACTCTCCCCTGTAATTCACAGGATAAGTATTTAAACTGACACAAATTTCAATGTATTCTTTTCCGTCTTCAGATAACAAATTCACATCTACGATAATTCCCAGAATATCCCTTACTTTATTGGGAATGTCTTCCATAAGCTTCTTACTGTCTTGGATACCAATGACAGTACCATCATCATTTGTGCCGACATAAATCTTTCCACCCTGCGCATTGGCAAATCCACATATCTATTTGAGATATTCATCCCGCCATGATTCTTTCCATTCAATATTCTGACTCTCTGCCATGAAAGCACCTCCAAGTCAAATTGGGTAGACAACATCTACCCAATTCATATCATAACAAAATCTTCTACAAAATACTATATCCTCACAAAATCTATTTCAATTTCTGATTGTCATTTCAAGGCTCTTTCAAAAATGGTGTAGTAGTGGTACAGTAAACGCCTTGCCATATCGTAGAGTCATTGATTTTACAGGCTTTTCCAGAACATTTCAAGATACTGCCGTGGCAGACAAATAAAATTCTTATCATCTCTCTTATATCTCCTTATATCTCCACATTTCTTGGTTTTCCTTTATATTTTAAGGCTTCTTACAATCACTCTTAAAACCCTTAACCTCGTATATCATACCATATCTTCATATATCTTGTCCCCCAAAAAGATTAGAAAACAAGTAAAATAACTCATTTTCCACTCTCCCTAAGAGGTAAAATATTTTCTACTTTATCTTATTTCCCTCTGTTTCTTTTCCAGTTCTAATATCTCTTTTTGCACGTCCTCAAACTGATAATGCGTATAGTATTGTAACGTGGTTGCAATATCAGAATGTCCATTTTTATATACTTTCCGATTACCCTGTTTATTCTCTAAAAGAAACCGAAAAGCCGGATATCCACATTTGAATCATTTTCACCAATTAAAAAATTCATCCCTTTATGAAATTTGGTTAATCGTATCTCCAATATTTTTTGCATATTTATTCATTTCTTTTGGACATCCTTGGCTCCCTATGTTACAATAATTTCACATATATGCGCAATATATTAAAGTTCACCTTTATTCGGTTTTATCGGATATCAAGATGAAAATGCGGAACTGGAATGGAGGAACACATATGCTGAAGCTAATCAAGAACGCTGCCGTATATGCTCCGGAATATCTTGGCATACAGGATATCCTTATTGGAGATTCCCGTATTCTTAAGCTTGCCTCAGATATCCCGGCAGTAGATGCCTATGATGTGGAAGTGCTTGACGGAACCGGAAAGCTTCTATTCCCAGGTTTTATCGACGGTCATGTCCATATCCTGGGCGGCGGCGGAGAGGGAAGCTACCACACCCGGACACCTGAAATCATGCTGACCGACATTACGTCAGGCGGTGTCACCACTGTGGTAGGCTGTCTGGGAACAGACGGAACCACAAGAAACATGGCTTCTTTGCTGGCAAAGGCACGAGGACTTTCGGAAGAGGGAATCTCTGCCTATGTCTATACTGGCTCCTATCAGGTTCCGGTCCGAACCCTGACGGGCAGCATTGTGGATGATCTGATTCTGATTGATAAGGTTGTAGGCTGCGGCGAGATTGCTATTTCCGATCATCGTTCTTCACAGCCTACCCGTGAGGAATTTGCCCACATTGTTGGAGATACCCGGGTTGGCGGTATTCTTTCCGGAAAGGCCGGTCTGGTAAACATCCATATGGGAGACGGCTCCCGGATGCTGTCCTATCTTCGGTATGTAATAGAGGAAACGGAGATTCCGTCCTCCAACATGCTTCCCACCCATATCAACCGGAGCACCCGGCTTCTGAATGACGGCATTGATTATGCCAAGTCTCTGGGAGGGTTCGTGGATCTGACTACCAGTTCGGATCCGGATTACCTGGAAGAAGACGAGGTGAAAGCAAGCATCGGGCTTCGTCTTATGCTGGAGCAAGGGGTTCCCGAGAATCAGATTACTTTTTCCTCTGACGGACAGGGAAGCATGCCCATCTTCGCCAAGGACGGCACTTTCCTCGGCCTGGGCGTAGGAAAGGTCACCTCCTTGTACCGGGAGGTTCGGGATGCCATCCTGCAGGAAAAGGTGAACATCACGCAGGCGCTTCGACCTGTTACTGCAAATCCGGCAGCTCTTTTGAAACTGGAAAATAAAGGCCGGATTGCCGTGGGCAAGGATGCGGATCTGGTACTTGTAAATGAAAGCTCCCTAACGATTGATACGGTAATCGCCAAGGGACAACTCATGGTACAGGGCGGCGCTGCGATCAAAAAAGGTACATTTGAGTAAAACTAAAAAATGCACATTGATATCTTATGGGTATGTCATCATCTCCCTTTACACCAATGGCAGATATACCTGTGCGATATCCAAAAAAGGGATTGGAGAACAGATTATGAATGAGAAAAAAAGAAATTTTCAGATGCCTCATACCTACGTCATTATTTTCTTTGTAATCCTGTTTGCAGCGGTTCTGACTATGTTTGTTCCGCTTGGACAGTATGAGACAAAGGATATTACCTATATGCAGAACGGGGAAGAAAAGTCCCGAACCGTACTGGATCCGGACAGCTTCCAATACGCAACGGACGAAAACGGCAATAAGATTACGCAGGTTGCTCCCCTTTTCGGAACGGAAGACTTCGGCCGACAGGGCATTCTCAACTATGTGTTTGAGGGCCTGACCGTAGGCGACAAATGGGGCTCTGCCGTAGGTATTGTGGCATTTATCCTGGTTATCGGCGGCGCTTTTGGCATTGTTCTGAAAACCGGAGCCGTGGATCAGGGAATTCTGGCTATGATTGAGAAGACGAAGGGAGCGGAAAAATTCTTGATTCCCGTTCTGTTTGTCCTGTTCTCTCTGGGCGGCGCTGTATTTGGCATGGGTGAAGAGGCAATTCCTTTTGCCATGATTTTAACTCCCATGTTTATTGCCATGGGCTATGATGCGGTAGTGGGTGTCTGCGTAACCTATTGTGCTACACAGATCGGCTTCGGCGCTTCCTGGATGAATCCTTTCAGTCTGGCTATTGCTCAGGGCATTGCAGAGGTTCCCGTTCTTTCCGGCGCTGGTTTCCGTATTATCCTCTGGTTTCTGTTTACCGGTATCGGCGCAGGTTTTACAATGGTCTATGCCGCTAAGATCAAAAAGGATCCGAAGCTGTCCGTGGCCTATGACAGTGATGTTGCTTATCGAAATGAATTCAAAGAAGACAGTACCAAGGCGGATTTTCGTCTGGGACATAAGCTGATTCTGCTGGTGATTTTCGCTACTATGGTCTGGACCGTCTGGGGCGTTGTTGCAAAAGGCTTTTACATTCCGGAGATCGCTTCCCAGTTCTTTGTAATGGGTCTGGTATCCGGTATTATTGCTGTTATCTTCAAATTAAATGATATGCGTGTAAACGACATTGCTTCTTCATTCCAGAGCGGAGCCGCCGATCTGGTAGGCGCTGCCTTGGTTGTCGGTATGGCGCAGGGAATTATCATTATCTTAGGCGGAACCAGTGCCTCTTCTCCCACTGTACTGAATACAATTCTTCATGCAATCAGCAACGGCATGCAGCATCTCCCGTCTGTAATCTCCGCATGGCTGATGTATGTGTTCCAGACCGTATTTAACTTCTTCGTTGTATCAGGTTCCGGACAAGCTGCTCTGACAATGCCGATTATGGCTCCTCTTTCGGATCTGGTAGGCGTATCCCGTCAGACCTCCGTACTGGCATTCCAGCTTGGAGATGCTTTCTCCAACCTGATCGTTCCCACCTCCGGATGTCTATTGGGTACTCTTGGCGTTGCCAAGCTTGAATGGGGCAAATGGGCAAAGTTCCAGATTAAGATGCAGGGTGTATTGTTTGTGAGCGCTTCTATTGTGATGATTATTGCGGTGCTGATTCATTTCTAAAGTATCTGCGGAATGCTTTTAATGTACATAAAATAAAATTAATGCAAATGCTCCATCGAGAGTAATATTCAGAAAGACTGTATTTTAGCAATATTTTATATCAATAGAGGACACTTTTTAAATATATATACATGCTGTTTATCCATTGTAATATGCATATGGTTTCTTGGTTAGGCAGGCATACCCTGCAAGGGGTATGCCTGCCTGATCAGTATCTAACCTATCACTTCAGGCACTCATGCCTCTTCCATCCCCTTATCTTTTATAAAACGCCTCCAACGCATCCGCCAGATAATCTGCCGTACCCTCCCCCTCTGTCTGATCCAAATGTTCCCGCAACGCCTGATTCTTTCGATAGTCCTTCGCCATCTCCATCATAAAGCCTTCCATATTTTTTAACCGAAAAAGCTGCTTGGCTGCAAACTCAAACTCTCCTACAATTTCCTTTACCTCAAAGGAATTCACATCCGTCCCTCGTTTTCCGGCCAGCTTTTTCCGAATGGCATCAAAACGTTTCCCATAGGCTTCCGTCACCTGAGCGCTTAAGGGATGAACCGCCACATCCATATACGTCTCCTTATCCCCATACCATTCCAGCATCTTCGACATAGTTTTCTGCGCCTGTTCCGTGGACATAGATTCCACCAGATGCTTTTGAAATTCCTCCTGGCCTCCATACTGCTCTGCAGCGATTTCCTGCTGCTCCCTGGACATATTGGCAAATGCAGCCTCACAAATCTCTTCTATATCCTGTGTACGAAATACTGTAAAATCCATTGCTTCCTCTCCTTTCAGAATGTCATCAATGCCGGCAATCATACGATTTAATCGTTCTTTTTTCAGCTCCAGCATCTTCCTTTGGCTTCTCAATATCTTTTCTCTATCAAAATCAGGGCTCCCCAGGATCTTCTGAATCTCCTTCAAGGGCATATCAAACTCCCGAAAAAATAAGATCTACCGCAAAGTCTCCAACGCCTTATCGTCATAAAGCCGGTATCCTGCTTCACTGACTGCCGTGGGCAGCAGCAGCCCGATTTCGTGGTAGTAGTGAAGGGTACGTACACTGATACCTGTGAAATTGGAAATCTCTTTTACTGTTCTCATTTTCTGACCTCCTGATTTTGATAAGCTTACTTTAGCCTATGACGTTCCGTTAGGGTCAAGAGGAAAATTCAAAAATATGCCGGCTGTTGCACCGGCATATCTCTGTTCTCTTATTGGATTTTTTACCTTAACGATATTTTACAGCCTCCCGGCCCAGTATTCAACGGCCTGCTTTAAAAATTCCGCACATCCCGGCATCTCTCTGTCATAATACTGCCGGAACCTCTCATCTGCCACATACGTCGCTGCAACACCCTTGTGGGCTTCCACCGAATACTTGGCCCAGGTCATACAGATCCATTTTTTATGAAGAATCACCAGTTCTTTCGCCTTTTCACTGTCAAAGTTCATTTTACCTGATACACACTCATGCAGCCGATCCAGGATCTCCTTCTCAAGCCCTTGAAACTGCTCCCATTCCTCCTTAGACATACCTTTCAGCTTTTCATTGGAGGCTTCCACAGAAGTCTCCCCATACTTTTCCCGGATTTCTGCTCCGTACTGGTCTTCATTTTCTTTTATAGCTCTTTCTTTAAGTGCCTCAAATCTCTCTTTGTCACTCATTTCATATTCCCCTTTCCTTGACAAAATCGTATGCTTCACCGTCCGAATCAAAGCGTTCAGGTGATCTCTCTGGGCCTCCAAATCAGCCAGGTGCTCCTTGAGTGCCTGTTCCACATCAAAGTCTTCTCCCTTCAAGATCTCACCAATCTGCTTCAAGCCAAAGCCTCGCTCCCGATAAAAAAGAATTTGCTGCAAAGCTTCCGCCTCCTGCTCTCCATAAAAGCGGTAGCCGGCTTCGCTCACATACAGGGGCTTCAAAAGTCCGATCTCGTCATAGTAGCGAAGTGTGCGTGCACTCACACCCGCAAGCTCTGACAATTCCCGAATACCATATGCCATACTCTTTCCGCCTCCTATTCCAGTTCCGTAATTTCTTCCAAGTACACCTTATTCTAAATCAATTTCCATTCACAAATCCTTGTGCCTGTAAATTGATTTGTGCACTTAGAAGCCATTACTGTTTCCAGTTCCGTAATTTCTTCCAAGTACACCCTATTCTTATCCTCGGACAATTTCAGCATACCCGTTGACGCTGCGTCAAAGTCAAGGTTTTTTTCGTTAAATTTTCCCTGTCTGCTGAGGGTATCTTTATTTCTTGTATTCGTACAGCAAAATCTCCGGCCTACTTTTTCCGCACCGGATGACGAATCACCGTCTTCAGCCGTTCCGGTGCCGTCCTCCTGGGGTCCCCAAGATAAATCTCATGGTGATACCGCCCCATCCCGGTTCCGGCCTCACCCGCTTGAAAATCTTCCTCACAGCCCTCATTCTCAACAAACTGCTCCAAAAGCTCAATAGAAGCAGGTTCCGCATCATAAGGTCCCACATGAAGAATCTGTGCACATAGCCCCTCCTCAAACCTTATGAGCTTCGCCGCCGAAGCATCCAGCTCCGGTTTTTTCTTCTCAAGCTCCTCCGTCGCCCACTCAAACAGTTCCTCCGTCACCTCATCCGGCTGTCGGATCATAGACAACCAGCAAAGCCTGTCCTTATCCACAAGATTTTTCCCGTCAAATGCCCTGTCCTTATCCCACCAAAGTCCCTCAAGGGGCGGCACCACATAATTTCCCTCCAGAAATGCGGCACTTTTTTCCATGTCAGCTCCTTCCAAAAGCTCCCCAGGCACCTTGCCGAATTTCAGGTTCATCTTAATTCCAAAGGACAGCCCATAGAGAACTGCCAAAGCATTTGCATAAGACGCAGAGGTATTGGGATTACCGCTCCCCTCCACCTGAATAAACACCATCTCCGGCACATGAATCAGCATGGGCTTCTTTTTAGGGAGATACAGATCCGGAAATTCTTTTTTATAATCCAGCTTTTTACTTTGCGTCTTTCTTTCCATCAGCAGCTCCTTTCTTTTTGTTAGACTTCGGCATAGGCAGCTCCTGACAAGTTACCCGTGCCAGCTCTGCAAGTCTTCGCCTATCATCCAATTCTTCAATCAGAAAATGCAGCTTTGCACCATGATAAGGGATTCCTTCCTCCAGCTCCGGCCAAAGCTTCCTGCCTCCCTCCGTAATCTTGAAAAATAATTGATCATCGCAAATCATTGCAAAAAACTTTCCGTCACAGTAGATTCCATACTCACCAAACATCTTTCGGTATGCAATTTCCCCTGCCTCCTGAAGCTGATCTACCGCATATTGAACAAATTCCAATTTGGATGCCATGATCTTGTCCTCCTATTCAAAATTGCTACGCAATGGCACTATTTGATTTACAGCCTATTTTCTCATATAAAAATACCTTTGCATAACATCCCGCAAATATATGGATTTTTCTTTTAAAAAACAGGTTGAAAATAGAGTATCACACAAAACACGACAACTGTTTGTCTTGTTTTATGATTTGTAAACAATATACGGACGCTTTAATTTTCATCAAGCTTCCTGTCAGTTGCTTCATATCTCCTGCATGCCTCTTTCAGCACCCCATGAAGCTCCCTGCGCAATTCTTCCGGCTCCAAAAGCTCCGCCTGTGCTCCAAAGCTTAGAATCCATCCAAACAGATTCTCCCGATCCGAAAATCCAAAGGAAAACAAAAGCTTCCCATCCTCCTGTTCCTGAAAGCTGTCGGGACCAAATTCCTCCATAAGCCTCCATCTGGCCCCCGGCTCAAAGAGAGCCTTTACCTTAAGTTCCCCGGAAAAAATCTGTTCTGTGGATAATTTCGGCTCCGGAATCGGACGAGGCTCAAACATGTCCTCCGTACAGGCAAGCTTAGATACACGATTCAGCTTAAATAAACGGAATTCCCTTCTGCTAAGGCAATATCCCCATACATACCAGGAAGCCCACTGGAATATCAGATATCCCGGCTCCACACACCGTTCACTCTCACCCCTTGAGGAAATATAAGTAAAGATAATTCTCCTGTTTCGCTCAATGGCATCCTGTATCAGCTCTATTTTGGGAGCAAGGGTGCTGCGGTACCAGGAGGAAAGGTCAATTTGTATATGGTTGTTAGAGGACAGTGTCAGAGAATTTCCTACGGACAGCTTTTCCATCAGCTCCCGGTAGCGGTTCGTGCCGCTGACACTGTCTAAGCTTCGAAGTCCTGCCAATATAGCCTGCATATCTTTGGAAGTCAGGAGGGTTCGATCCATTCGATACCCCTCCATAATGGAGATTCCTCCATGCTTTCCCTGAGCTGTCACAATGGGGATTCCTGCCTGGCAGAGGGCCTCCACATCCCGGTTAATCGTTCTTCTGGACACTTCGAACTTCTCCGCCAGATAAGGTGCCGTCACCTGCTCCTTTTGCAGCAGCACGGCCAATATGCCAATCAAACGCTCTATCTTCATAAGCCCTTTCCCCATTCATACGAAATATTAATCTATTTTCCTCCGGCTGCGCCGCCACATTCGCTCGATTGTCTTTACCGCACCGGCCAAGACCCCTGCACAGGGCCAAATGATCCAGGTTTTATGCCACTCAAATGTCAAAAAGCTGATTCCCAGATAAATCGCCGTTATCACGCACCAATAGATTTTAAAAACCGGCTTTCTCGCCTGTTCCTCCGGTGTAAATTCCCCCTCCTGAAGAAGAATCTGACATGCTCCCCAGCCTTCTCCTGCCCAAATAAACAGAAATACTCCCACTGCCACCAGCAGCAGCAAAATATCCACAGAAATCACGCCCGCAAAATCATTATCCTCCCAGAAACAAAACATTAAGAAAATCGGAACCGCTGATATAATGCACAGAAAGGTTCCCGCAGCTGCACAGGTCCGATAAGTTCCTGCCATCTCTTCCTTGCTCTTTCTGACAATCCCCTCCACACCATATTGAAGACGGAAGTTTCCCTTTTTCAGATACTCGTATTTCTCCATTCGTGAGCCGTTCAGAATCGCTACAACCGTTGCTATGCCCACAATCAGAAGCAAAGTAATACAACCAAGTCCGGCTGCCGCTTCCTCAGAAATCCGGGCGCCGTCCAGCTCCGCATAGCCTGCGAGGAAAATCAGCGGTACCGGGCAAAGGATATATGCCGCAACATCCAATGCCTGGGAAAGAGCCATCCGCTTCTTCTTCTCTATAAATTCATTCGCCTCCTCCAAAGACACGTTTCTTACACATTCCGCCGGATCTTCTCCTGAACTTACGGACACCTCCGCTTCTTCCAGCTCTTCTTTCAATAAGTAATCCGTACTCACCTCAAAAATCTGGCTCATTTTCAAGATACGTTCCAGATCCGGAATGGCCGAAGCGCTCTCCCACTTGGAAACCGCCTGACGGGATACGCCCAACTGTCCGGCCAGTTCTTCCTGAGACCAGCCATGCTGCCTGCGAAGTGCAGTAATTTTATCTGCTAATATCATATTTTTTCTGTCCTTTCTATATTCAGTTCTGCAATACTTGATACTGTACATGTACACACCCCCTTGGGTATGTGCTTATTCTAGGCTTTTTTCGGTTGTCAACCACCAAGTGCGCTTGGAAATTTGTAAACTAACGGTTGCTTTTCCTTTTAAAATTACAAATTTTAACAAATTCAGTCTGATATTGGTCCATAATCACTTCATATCATATTATTTTCTCATTCCATTATACAAGTCCCATTATCAGAACGCAATGGATGACTATTGAATTGAAATATTGTAAAATTCTAAGGAGTGTGAATATTAACAATTCTAATGCAAGTGTGGAAATTATGAATCCACAGCAGATTTTCCATTGACCGGAAATTTGTTCTGATTTAAAATAGGATGCGAGAACTTTACAATGTCATTAAGTTAAGTTTCAACAAATGACCGGCGTAGGGGCGGAGGGCCGCCCCGGTCAGGGGTGGCGGTTCTTGCCCGAAGCCTTCACAAGCTTTTTGGTGCTTAACTTAAATGGCATTGGAGAACTTTAAATACATTTTTTAAATACAGAAATTACAACAATCATATTTTTCAAAACAAGGAGTATCTTTATGAAATCATCACAGGATTTGCGGGCGAAGCTTCGCTCTATTGACCACCGGGGATATCCGGCCTATAAAGATCTGAAAGGGCAATATGATTTTGGAAGCTTTGTCCTTTCCATTGACCATGTACAGGGAGACCCCTTTGCCTCCCCATCCAGACTGTCTGTTCTTGTGGCAGGAAAGAAAGCCGGATTTCCGGCGGAATACTACGACACCTATCCCAAACGGATTACCCTGCAGGATCATTTGACACGTCTTTTTGCCGCCCAGCTTTTCTCCGGAAGCAAGCAGGCCAAGGGTTCCGGAAAAAGCGGACTTCTGGCTGCTTCCCGGTGTGGTCAGAAAGTTTTAGAGCGCACTGCCTGCCGGGTGCAGGATAGTGATGGTTCCGTAACTTTGCGTTTTGAAGCCGGATTCCCGGCCAGAGGACGTACCATTGATGCCGGAGAGCTGGAAAAAATGCTTTTTGACATTTTGCCGGGTTGTGTTCATGCCAGTCTTTACTATCAAAAGATCAACAAGAGCCGTTTAAAGGCTGCCATTGAGCTTTGCGAGGATCAGCAGTATATCCGGGAACAACTTCCGGCTCTGGGGCTCTGTGCCTTTCTTGCAAACGGCTCCGTCCTGCCCCGGCAAAGCGGCGTCTCTGACCGCCCCATGCAGGATGCCGTAGCCTTTCAGGCGCCGGCTTCTATGGAAGTAACCTTAAATCTTCCAAATAAGGGGCCCGTAACAGGCATGGGCATTCCAAAAGGCATCACGCTTTTTGTAGGCGGCGGCTATCATGGAAAGTCAACGGTGCTTCAGGCCCTCCAATACGGTGTCTACAATCATATAGGCGGGGACGGACGGGAACTGGTGATTACGGATGAAAGTGCCTGGAAGCTCCGTTCCGAGGATGGCAGAAGCGTAACAGGTGTGGATATTTCCCCCTTTATCCGTCAGCTTCCCGGGCGCAGAGATACTCGTCATTTCTCCACGGAGGATGCCAGCGGCAGTACCTCTCAGGCGGCTAATCTTATGGAAAGTATGGAAAGCGGCAGCACTCTTTTGCTCATTGACGAAGATACCTCTGCCACAAACTTTATGATTCGTGACAAGCTGATGCAGCAGGTGGTTGCTCCTGAGGAAGAGCCGATTATTCCCTTTATTGAACGGGTACGAAGTCTCTATGAGGATTTTGGCATCTCCTCCATCATTGTAGCCGGAAGTTCCGGCTCCTATTTCCATGTGGCGGACACCGTAATTCAGATGAAAGAATACGTGCCTTATGATATTACAAAGCAGGCAAAGGAAGCTGCTGCTGCATTTCCGGTATTTTCCACCAACCAGGATAAGTTCCCCGCTTATTCTTCCAATCGATGCCCCAAGGTCAACGCTGCCGTAAAACGGGATGATCGGCTGAAATTAAAAGCAATGGGAACCAGCGAGCTGCTGCTTGGACGTGATGCCGTAGAGCTCCGCTACTTAGAGCAGCTTCGTGACGGTGAGCAGACCATGGCTCTTGCCTATCTCCTGAAATATCTTCAATTGCAGGCTATGGATGGGAAAAAGAACATGGCGGTTCTGGCGGATCACATAGAAGCATTGCTTGATAAGCAGGGACTGGAAGGGCTCTTTGACCACGGCGATGTCCGCTCCTCCCTGGCACGTCCCCGGCGGCAGGAAATACTGGCCTGCCTGAACCGGTATCGGCAGTTGATTGTATGATTGTGTGATTTTAAAAAAACTTCTTGACAAATCTGCATTCAAATGCATATAATACCAGTAACGCAATATTAGATAAACCTGTGAAGAAGAAGAGTAACTGGCAGAAGCAGATCTACAGAGAGCTCCCGGCGGTGGGATGGGAGCGTGAAGCAGTCAGCGAATGGGCTTCGGAGGGCAGCTTTGAACGAAGGGAGCAAGGACTTCCAGTAGGGGCTGACGGGACCCCACCCGTTATCCATCGGGGCACGTATGATGGTACGTGTAGCGAGTGGACATTCTACAGGGGATGTCAATTTGGGTGGTATCGCAGAAGTTTACGCTTTTGTCCCATATATGGGACAGAAGCGTTTTTTTATCTGGCGTCCAAGAAAATTCAGATGCCTGGCAGACTGCCGCTGATAAAAGCTTCCTTAAACATTATGCTCCTGGCAAAGCATAATTTCTCATCTGCCGCCCAAGCAAAAACCTCGTAAAAGAAAAGGAGAAAAAATTATGAAGAAGATGACTATGAAAAAATTACTGGCTCTCGGATGTGCTTTCGTACTTGCCTGCTCCATGCTGGGCTGTTCTGGCAAATCAGAGGAACCTGCTGCACCAGAAGAAACAGCGGATGCTCCTGCTGGCACAGACGGGGCGGACCAAGAAGCTCCCGCTGCAGATGGCACAAAAGATTCCTATAATATAGCGATCGTAAAGCAGATGGACCATGCCTCCCTGGATGAGATTGCAAATGCAGTCGCCGCCGAGCTGGACGCCATTGCCGCCGACAAGGGCATCACCATTTCCCATAAAATCTATTCCGGGCAGGGCGACCAGTCCACTTTAAAGCAGATTGGCGATCAACTCATCGCTGACAAAGTAGATGCCATCATCCCTATTGCCACATTAGCTGCTCAGGTCATGGTTTCCTGTGCAGAAGAGACCAAAACTCCTGTTATATTTGCCGCCATCTCAGATCCGTCAGAGGCAGGACTGAAAGATATTGACTACGTAACAGGAACCAGCGATGCACTGAATACAAGCTTTATCCTGGATATGATGTTTGCACAGAACCCGGATATTCAGAAGGTAGGCCTTCTCTATTCCCAGTCCGAAGCAAACTCTACCACTCCTATTGCCGAGGCAAAGGCATATTTGGAAACCAAAGGCATATCCTACAGCGAGCAGCCTGCCGCAACCAGTGATGAAGTAATCGCCTGTGCTTCCGCCCTAATTGCAGAAGGCGTGGACGCTATCTTCACTCCTACCGATAATGTAATCATGGCTTCTGAGCTTGCCATCTACGAGGATCTGGCAAAAGCCGGTATTCCTCACTACACAGGAGCAGACTCCTTTGTCCGGAACGGCGCTTTCATTACTTGTGGTGTAAACTACACGGATCTGGGAACACAGACTGCGGATCTTGCCTTTGATGCTGTCACAAACGGCATGGCTGATATGGATGATTTCTATCTGACAGAGGGCGGCATCATCACCGTAAATACAGAAACCGCTCAAACACTGAACATTGATTATTCCGTATTTTCCGATATGGGCGAGGTCGTTGAGGTAGTCACAACCGAAGATTAACTGTAAGGTATTACCCATAAGGTATAAATCCCTTGCATAATTTATATCACACAAAATAATTAAGCTGCTGCAGAAAATCACATAATTTCTGCAGCAGTCCATTGTTACTTGTTAATTATTCGAAAGGAGAAGTACCGTGCTGTACATTACACAAACGGCCCTGGAGCTGGGCTTTCTCTATGCCTTGGTAGCTATGGCTCTATTCTTAAGTTACCGCATTCTGGATATTGCGGATCTGACCACAGACGGCTGCTTTGTTCTGGGTGCCGCCGTATCTGTGACCCTGGCCGCTTCCGGACATCCGCTGCTTGCTATTCCTGCAGCTATGATCGCAGGAATGGGTGCAGGCTTTGTAACTGCTTTTCTTCAGACAAAGCTTGGAGTTCCCTCCATACTGGCCGGCATTGTCACCAATATGGGGCTTTACACTGTCAATCTCATGGTGATGAGCTGGAGTGCCAATGTAAGTCTTCTGAAGTCTGAAACCATATTTACGCTCTTTGAAAATACCGGTATCGGCGGAGCCTGGAATGAAGCTATCCTGGCCGGATTTATTACCATTCTTATGGGCATCCTGCTGATCCTGTTTCTGGGAACCCGGTTGGGACTTTCCATTCGTGCCACAGGAGATAATATGGATATGGTACGGGCCTCCTCTATCAATCCGGCTTTTACTATCACAGTCGGCCTGTGTCTTGCCAATGCGATGACCGCCCTCTCCGGAGCGATGGTTGGACAGTATCAGAATGCGGCTGATATCAACGGCGGAACCGGTATTG
Source organism: Candidatus Merdisoma sp. JLR.KK006 (assembly GCF_036941035.1). Classification (NCBI taxonomy): domain Bacteria; kingdom Bacillati; phylum Bacillota; class Clostridia; order Lachnospirales; family Lachnospiraceae; genus Candidatus Merdisoma; species Candidatus Merdisoma sp. JLR.KK006. The sequence continues at coordinate 54,242 of NZ_JAYMNS010000011.1, forward strand.
TAGTCATTGGCCTGGCCTGTCTCATCATAGGGGAAACAGTTCTTGGACGGCGCACTCTGATCAAAGGAGCAGTCGCAGCGATTATTGGCTCTGCAATTTACCGACTCATCTATGCCATTGTACTATACACCAAGATTATGCCTGTTCAGGGCTTACGGCTAATCACTGCTGTCATTGTAGCTCTGGCTATTGCATTTCCAACCATCAAGAACTGGATTCTTTTCCAGAAGCGGAAAGCTGCGGCCCGGAAAGGAGGTCATTAGACATGCTGGATATTCAGAAGATTTCCAAGACTTTCAATCCTGGTACTGTAAATGCGAAAACAGCAATTTCCAATCTTTCTCTTCATCTGGACGATGGGGACTTTGTCACCATCATCGGTTCCAATGGTGCCGGTAAGTCTACCATGTTTAACGCTATCGCCGGTGCTTTCTATGTGGATGAAGGTTCTATTTCTCTGGACGGAAAGGATATTACTTTTCTTCCGGAATACAAGCGCAGCCACTTCATTGGCCGTCTCTTTCAGGATCCCTTAAAAGGAACGGCGCCCAGCATGACCATCGAAGAAAATATGGCTCTGGCATATCTGCGCAACTCCAAAGGTTCCTCTCCATTCAGCCGCATTTCCAAGAAAGATAAAGCGGTATTTCGTGAACAGCTCTCTTTACTTGGCATGGGACTGGAAGATCGGATGAAGCAGCCCGTAGGCCTCCTCTCCGGCGGCCAGCGTCAGGCATTGACCCTGCTCATGGCCACTATGGTTCCCCCAAAACTTCTGCTGCTGGATGAGCACACGGCCGCCCTGGATCCTGGCACAGCCGGGAAAGTCCTCCAGCTGACCAGGGAAATCACCGCCAGAGAACACATCACCTGCCTGATGATCACACACAATATGAAGCAGGCATTGGAGCTGGGCAATCGGACACTCCTGATGGCAGACGGAAACATCGTCCTGGACATCGGTGGTGAAGAACGCTCCCACTTGTCTGTAGAAGATCTGCTGGCTCGTTTCAGAGCCGGAACCGGACGGGAACTGGATAACGACCGGATTTTGCTGTCTGAATAACTAATAGCTATTCGCGGGAGTATAAAATATCCCCTCCTAATTTATTATCTGCAGAAACAAAATAAGAGGCTGTTGTAGAATCCAGATAAGAAATGCTCCTTATTCTACAACAGTCTCTTATTTAATTCTGTCACCATTTCCAATCAATTACTGTCTCTTATACTCCCGTCCCAGATAATAATTTACCTTAAAAAACACCAGAACCAGCCAGTAACACAGGCTGTAATGCCCCTTCTTCATAAGCCGCAGATACAGCCGGATAGACAGAGACAAACGATCCATGGTATGCCGCTCCAGTGCTTCACGAACCTGGGTATCCTCACAGATTCGCTTCACATTGGCCGTCACCCTCTTTCTTCCGGCCTTATAGTTCCGATAAATCTCATTCTTAACCGTCAGCACCGTCATGCTCAGAAAATCGTTGCGGATCTGATCTGAAAAATCATAGACTCCCTTCTCCCTGCTGATAAACTGAAGCCGGGAAGCCAGAAGTTTCACCTTTTCCATATAATCACAGTCATATTTTCCTGTAATGGACTTATTATTGATCCAATAATGGTAGGGATAGAAATCCCGTACCACACAGAGCTTCCTGGTATCCAGAAGCACAGGAAAAGTAATCTGCATATCCTCCCCCAAAGCTACCCCTTCCTCACAGTACTTCATGTTCTTCCGGATCAATTCCGTACGGAAAAGTTTCGTCACTCTGGCCGGTTGCAATGTCCTTCCAAAGAAACGACCGTCATTGATGAGAGAAGGAAACAGCGCCTCCAATTCCTCCCGGCTGTAAACCTCTTTTCCAAAGTTCGAGATCTCCTCCCGTCTTGGAATCTTTGGATCCTCGAAATCAAACACCAGACCGCAGACCGTCACATCAGCACTCTCCTGAAGGGCCAGACAAAGCATCCGCTCATACATATGGGAATCGATCCAGTCATCGCTGTCCACAAAACCCACATATTCCCCGGAAGCCAGGTTCACTCCACATTTCCAGGCAGAGGTCAGTCCGCCGTTGGTCTTATGATGCACCCGAATCTGTTCATATTTCTCCCCATATTCATCACAGATCTTCCCGGAACCATCTGTAGAACCATCATCCACCAGAATAATCTCCAGATTCTCCACCGTCTGATCCAGAATACTGTCCACACAGCGGTTGAGATAAGCCTCCACATTGTAGACAGGAACCACCACGCTAATTTTCGGATTATTGTTTTCCATTCTCATCCTTCACCCGATCCAGCAATCTTCGATACACCCCGGGACACGTAAGAAACATCCGGTATCCAATCTCCGTCCGCAGAGAAAAATGTCCGTAGGACTTCACTCTTTTTAACCCTCTGCGAATCAAATCCTGAATCCACTTCTGCTCCTTCTCACTTCCCGGCAGCTTATCCTTCATTCCAAAGTAAATGTCAATACTTCCATCTGCCAGTGCCTTAAGGGCCGGAACCATCAGCTCCTTATAGCCATTTTCTTCAAAAAAATCAACTCGTTCCGCTCCCGCCTTCACCCAGTCCAGCCGCCTGGGATTAAAGCCTCTGGTAATACTGGAAGGCGCCACAAAATAGCCGTAAAGAGACTTGTCCACATAGGCTGCCTGCCTCACCTGATGATAAATCCGATAGGTGGTGGCCTCATCCTCATGAATCCGCCCAAGGGGATAGCGGATAGTGTCAAAAAGCTCCCTTTTATACAGCTTGTTCCAGGCTACAACAAAATACGCACCATCTGGGATATAAAGATTCGCCAGCATCTCTCTCCCGGTAAAAATATGAGTTTTGCCCTTCCCCTTTTCCGGAATAGCCCCGCCCTTTACATACTCCCACCGACAGACACTCATATCACTGCCAGTCTCCACACAGGCCGCATACAAACGCTCTAAAAATTCCGGTGAGAGATAGTCATCTGAATCCACGAATGACAGATATTCCCCTTTTGCCTGTTCTATCCCCGCATTTCTGGCTCCGGATAAGCCTGCATTCTTCTGGTGAATCACGCTTACTCTGGAATCCTGGCCGGCATACTCATCACAGATTGCCGGGCAGCTGTCATCCGAACCATCATCTACCAGAATAATCTCCATGTTTTCATAAGTCTGAGCCAGTACAGAGTCCACACAGCGGCGCAGATATGCTTCTACCCGAAAAACCGGTATAATCACTGTTATCAAATCTCCCATGTGAATCAGGCTCCTCACTTTCTGTCAGAACTTTGCTTATATCTTTCTGCATATAAAAGCCTAACCAGACATGCCCGCAGCACGCTTAAGCTATACACAGAATGCTTCCAGCCGTGCTGCATAAAGGCATAGATTATCCGATAATCCAATGCCGGAAGCGCCGCATTCCTTCCTGCCTTTTTGAGCACTGGATCTTTACAGTAGGCTTCAATAGCCATCAGCTTTTCTTTTCTGCTTCGGCTGTAATCAAAGGGCAGGCTTTCCACATCATCCAGCACCTCCTGAAGCAGCCGGGCATTGATAATTCCACTCTCATCCTCATGGCCTGCGAGCTCCTGATAAAACCTGGAGGTTTCCTGCCAAATCCGTTTTGCCAACTCCAGCTTATCATCTCGTTTTTTGCTGGAAAGAGTATTTCCTGTATCATTCTGTATATAATGGTGCAGAGCTCTTTGCACAATGGCAACGCCCCCTGATGTTCTGCGCAGATAATCCAGGTTAAAGAGTAAGTCCTCCCCTAAGCTTAAGCCTTCATCAAACCTTCCAGCTAATTTTCTCCGAAATAATTTATTCCAGGGCATGTTCAGATACCCCTGGCCGTACAGCATAAGAAAGCTTTCTGCTCCGACCCACTTCCGGATCTTGGGTACCTTTTCCACATCCCGGCCCATATAATGATGATGATATCCACAGATGGCCAAATCTGCTTTCCCCATATGGCGCAAAAGTTCTTCTACCATTTGGGGCTCCACATAATCATCACTGTCCACAAACAGCAGAAACTCTCCGTGTGCCTCTTTAATTCCTGCATTTCTGGCTGAAGAAACCCCTCCATTTTCTTTATGAACCACATGTACCTTTGGATCTTTTTCTGCCAGTTCATCGCATAGCCTGGGGCAGTTATCAGGGGAGCCGTCATCTACTAAAATAATTTCAATATCTGGCTCCGTCTGTTTTTGTAAGGATGCTATGCAGGAATGCAATGTTTTTTCGCTTTTATATACGGGAACAACGATGCTTACCATAATTTGGATCCTTTTTTATTGTTTGAAGGGTGACGGCTGTTGTAAAGTAGTCCTTTTTAATGTGGGAGCTTTTTCTTGACCATATCTAATACCATTTTACGCTCGTTCCTGCGCAGTACAATCAAGAAGTTTACTGCTAATGCCAGCATTCCGGCTGCAATTCCTACCCCGAATAGTTTAAACCATCCGTCTATTTTTATGAATAATTGGAAGGGGAAAGCTGTTAAACAGATTGCTCCAATTGATATGAGTCCCAATATAATATCTCCATAAAAGGTATACCATTTCACCTTTAAGCATCGAGCCGCATAAATGGGCGTAAATACCAGATTACGCAGAATGCCGAACACTGTACTGGTTCCCACTATAGCATATACCCCTAAGCTGGTAGTTTCTAAAAGAACAAATACGGTTGTTGTGGTCAAAATTCCGCACGAAAGTATGACAACGGAATTTAACTTTACCCGTTTTGTAATTAAAAATACATGGTACAAAACCTGAATGCTGGCACTGACGCACATAGTGCCGATATTTAATAGGGCTAAGACATATAGTTGATCCGGATTCTGTGTTTTTCCAATCCACAATGTAAAAAAGGCTTTTCCAAATATGATAAGAAAGGCAATTGGAATACTGATAAGGAAGATCATGATTCGATCTGCGCTCCCTATGATCTCCAAAAGCTGCTTTTTATCTTCTTTCGCATATGCTATTGTCATCTGAGGATTGAAAACCCCTGCTATTGTCCCCATCAGGTTCACAATCACTGTGGGAACCTGAGATGAGATAGACACGGTAGTCATGGCCGCTGCATTGATCATGATATTTGCAATGGAAGTATCCAGTCCACTTAGCAGCAATTGTCCCAGACGGGTTACAGAATTCCATGCTCCCAGAGATACCAGCTCCTTAACCTTGGCCCAACGGAAATACTTCCGTTTCACTTTCATATCCGGCAGAAGGCGTCTGGTAAAAATCAAATTGGCCGCTGCCTGAATCAAAGTAGATGCCACAGAAGCACAGCCTACATACCACAGATAGGGGCGGAAGAAAAGATATGAGACAAATAGGACTGTCAATCGGGCCACTTCTCCCAAAATAGCAGCAATCGAACTTAGCTCCAGCCGATCCTGACTGTAGGGAGCCACTCCGAATACTGAGGTTGTAATGCTAATGAGAAAGTTTACAAATATGAAGAAGAACAGCATCTGGATATCCGGAAGGCTGGCCTCAGAAGGTATCTGGAAGATATGTCCAAGATATACCACTACAAACATAGCCGGCACCATAAAGACCACTGCCATTAATACATTTGCAAAGAATACGGATGAAAAATACTGATTGGCCTCCTCTTTATCATCCCGATGTATCTGTATGGTAATAAAACGACTTGCCATGGTATTTAATGCAGACACAACAATCTGGGCCGCCTGTACAAATTTGTTGGCAATGTCTGTAAAGCCATAGGAGTTGGGAATCATACTGTCAATAATAGGTACCAAAATGAAGCCCAGCAGCATATTTACTGCAAAGGCCAACAGTTGGGCAGTCATATTGATCGCTACACGTTTTTTATCCATGTTCACTCCTACAATATCAGTACTGCTTTGATAAGATACATCACTGTCAATAACTGCCCTATAAAGCCCGCATACATCAGTCCCCTGTCAATAGGCTTTTCGTACATCAGACAACTGTTGCGGCCAGCGAGGGACAAGGCCAGCATAAAAGGAATAAAATAGCGTCCCTGCACACCCTCAATGGAAATATAATCCTTTGGCGTCCAAGTCAGCAGCATACCAGCCAGAATGATCCCGGTACATGCCAGACAGACGAATGCAATCCACCATTTATGCCAGCTCTTTACATAGAAAGGTTCTTCTCTTGTCTTTATAATCGAAAGGATCAAAAGCAATAAAAAGAGCATGGGAATGACTTGGGAGATCTCTATCTCCACCCACCCCATCTTTTGACCTGCCAATGATTCCAGATAAAAAGCCGTCTTATCACTGACTGTATTGGCCAATATCCGTACCAGCTCCAAAGGCTGCTGTAAAAAATAACCAATGGTATAACCTGCCGTGGTAGAAGAGCCTACAGTTGCAGTGGCTTCTGTGGTAGTGGCAATGTAGTTGACTGCCACTGTATTTTTATTCAGGAAGCTTAACACAGGAAGAATGAAAAGCCCTGCCATACAAATTCCCTGTATCCGTCTGCCGCCGAACTTTTTTGCAGGAATCAGAAGAGCCAACAGACACATCGGCAGATAAATTCCGCTTTTTCCATAGATAAACACAATTCCCAGAATACCCATAACCAGAATATCCTTCGGTTTCACTGGCTCATCATTATAAGCCAAAGCAATACAATAACAGCTATACAGCAAAATTGTGCCAGTAATCACTGCATCATAAGAAAAAGACGTGCACTGCTGCAAGTTCATAGGCAAGATCGCAAGTAAAAACAGTGTCATTTTTCCGAAGGGCAGCTTCTTCATCCCCAAATAAACCATGCAGGCAAAAAACAGCAGACTGCACCATCTGGCTATTAACAGCATGGGCACGGTTCCCAGATGCAATAGACGGGCAAGAGTCATACCAAGTACTGCAGGCAGATAGAGAATCATCGGCGCTTCTGTATTAGCCGTAGCATCTGCTTCTACCAATTGCCCATCCTGTACAAGCGAAAACAGTCCGTCATAGATATTCTTATAATTCGTCAGACTGGGCTCAGAGGTAAATTCCATCTCTGCATCATCTGCTCTTTTCAGGCATCTGCTTTCTCCGATTTGATCAATTCCAAGAAGCGTATTGGAATGCCGATAGGACATATCAATATGATACTTTTCATCCGGTGTCATATAAGGAGTTAAAATAAAGTTATAAATGACACCCAGGCACAATATAGTAAAGAGAAAAACCTTCTCCACTCTGCATCTTCGGATAAATGCCAGGTAATAAAAGCCTGCACTCATTGCTTCGAAAAACAGGAACATAACAAAGAAATACTTTTTCAAAAAGATATTAAAGTAAGTATGAGCATTCATGCTCAAACGACTTGCACTCTCTTCTCCATTGATATACAGAGCATTTTCCTCATAATATCCCTCCGGCGTAACAATCACAGAAAGTCCGCTTCCCAGCAGTTCCTCAGAAAATTCCAGACGCACCTCATAAGTATGTCCCTGAATATTGCTCTGGGTATGCTGAAAAATCAAGCCCATATACTGTCCATCAAGCAGAGAATCCGCTCCTATTACCGTCTCGCAGAGCAATTCTCCCTCTGTAATATCTCTCACCTGTGCCTGAATACTTCCTTCCGGAACAAAGTCCTCTGACAGATCCATCCGAATGCCTAAGCCAACCAAAGTATCCTCTTCTGTGGTATAATACTGCACCAATTCCCTTGTTTGCTGTGTCACTGGTAAAAGCATGTTATTATCGCGCATGACAACAACTCTATGGGTACTGTTCATAGCCTTCCTGACTTGTCCATCGTACACATAAAAGAAAATAAGCGCCACAAGGAATAAGAGAAATCCCATTCCAATCCACAAACGATATTTCTGACAAAAACCCTTGATTCTCTCTCCAAGGATTCCTGCCATTCTCTTTGGCTTTTCCTGCACCCGGGCTTCGTTTCCCTTTCCTGACAGCAGAAAGAACATGCCTCCCAGAATCAGAAGCATCAAAGTGGTCAAAAACGGATTTTTAACATAGTGAACCTGTATCCGATATATAGCATTATAGATAAGATTGTTTTCCAGAGCCTGGCCATTCTCATAAGAATTGCCCTGAGTCCTGCTCTCCGTATTTAACCAGATGGATGGACCTTCCTTCAGTCCCCGGCCTGTGATCACGATATCCAGAGTCTTTCCCTTTGGCTCCTTCTCAAAAGATACCCCCAAAAAGGCTTCTACCTTCAGATCTGCCATGCAATGGGTCTGACTGGCCAGCAGTTCCCCTGTCCGACTGTCATAAGCCTCAATCTGAATTTCTCCTTGGGTAAATACATATCCATTATCTGTAAAATAAAAAGAAATCTGATTCAGCGCCTGCTCGTCCGCATCATACTCAAATTTCAATTCTGTATCATTTGTAATCTCTTGTGTTTTTAATTTTAAAGAAGGCTTCCCAATTCCTGCAAGCCCTCTGGGATCCAGTCTGTCATGAGGCAGAAAAACAGACACAGCGAAATAGAGCATGCAGAGAACTACATACCCTATTGCCCATTTTTTTCTATTCACCAAGGCCGCTCTCCACAGCTTCTACCATGGCTGCCAAAGCCGCTGTCTCGTCCACACCCTCACAGATGATCTCTATCTCATCTCCAGACTTAACGCAGGCTCCCAGTACGCTCAACACACTCTTTGCATTTGCCGTCGTATTCTCAAATGTAAAGGTGATCAGCGCCTTAAACTGCATTGCCGTTTTACAGAGAATCCCTGCCGGCCTTAAGTGCAGTCCCGTAGGATTTTGAATAACTACCTTCTGACTTACCATATGAAAACCTCCCATTTTTGATTTGTCTTTCATCAATTACCAAAATTATCTGTTGCTTCCGGTGGAAGTGCGCTTAACCAGCCTGAATTCCACCTGTGTCTCCTGCATCAAACTGTACACATCTGGAACCTCCACATCAAGAGCCTTGGTATAGGTTCCAGCTCTGGAATATCCCTCCAAATTCATGCTTACAGAAACTTCATTTTCATCCAATTCTGTCAGCTCTGCACTGGTGCCCATTACAATAATTTCTACTTCTTTAAGTTTATCAAAATCTACTTCCAGTCCCCGGGGCACATTCTCAAGTTCAATATCTTCTACCGGAATCCGCACTGTCTTGCCCTGCTTTTTCTCCAGTGTTATCTCCACAGCTACAGAAGCGTCCTTCTCATCCGCCAGACGAATATTCTCCGGCAGATATTTTGTTACATCCACATTTATCTGGGTATCTTCTGTGATTCCGTCTATGTTCACCGCCTCGCCCGGTATGGTAATCTCTCTTAAGTCTGCAATATCCTCCGTGGTTCCGGCAATCTCCAAGGTTTCCGGCTTGAAGGTAAGCTCCTTAAAGCTATAGCCCTGCTCTGGTGTTCCTGTATAATCCACTCGAATACGAACAATCTTTTTCTTATACATGGTCACATGAACATTCATGCCTGTAGTCTTTCCGTTATATTCCAGATAAGTGGTATCAATTGGATTGTTGGCATTATCATATATTTTAATCTCGCAGTTCTTTATCTGATCGGTAGTAAAGCCTGTCTTGTTCAGATCCACCTCTACCCTGCGAATCTCTTCAATCACAGAGGCAGGTCCGCTAATCTGAATCAGGCTTTGTTCCGGCACAGCTGTTCCGACCATATAGCCCTCACCCTCCTGGCCAGTCTCATTCACCACCACATTAAACTGCTCGCTGGAGGCATCCTCAATGCGGATGACTACATTTTCCCTGCTCTTGGTAATATTTAAAATATCAGAAGTCCTCACCTTTCGGCTATTACAAGTCACTTCAATACCTACAAGATTGTCAAGCTTAATATTCTTCTCCATATCGGCTGTAGCTGTAAAGTCCTCTGCCGAAAGCTTTTCCACTACTGAGCGTTTAGCCTGAACGCGAATACTGATAATATCGCTGTTGTCTTCAATACGATAAACCTTATCCTTGTGTGTCACCGTATCCTCATTCAGCATGGTAACACGGATACCTGAAAAATCCTGGTATATCACCGGATCATCAATGCTCACAATAATCAGCCAGAGCATCACTGCCGCAATTATAGAAAGGAGCTTCAGACCCAGGTTATTTGTCAGCATTTTTCTCACGCTTCTTCACCCGTCCTTTCCATAACTTAAATCTGCCTGTATCCTGAGACTTATTTTGTGCCTCAATCAGCTGCTCTCTTAGCTCATCCTCTTTTACATCCCGCATCAGTTTGCCATCGGATGCAACAGATACCTTTCCTGTCTCTTCTGACACAACAATCGTGATAGAATCTGTAACTTCACTGACACCTACTGCCGCCCGATGCCTTGTACCCAATTCCTTACTGAGAAACATATTATCCGAAAGAGGAAGATAGCAGGTTGCAGAAACTACTCTGTCTCCCCTTACAATAATTGCTCCGTCATGGAGCGGCGTATTGTGCTCAAAAATATTAATCAAAAGCTGACTGCTCAGAAGAGAATCCAAAGTAATTCCTGTTCTCTCATACTCATGAAGAGGCGTATTTTTCTCAATTACAATCAAGGCGCCTGTCTTCACCTTGGCCATTTCGTAGACAGCTTTAATCAGTTCATTCACAGTCTTATCACTGAATCTGGCGCTTTCTTCCTTAGAATTGTCCAAGCTGAACACGGAATTTAGGATATTCTGCTGCCCCAGCTGCTCCAGAGCTCTTCTAAGCTCCGGCTGAAATACGATAATCAATGCAGTTATACCTAAACTGAACACATTCTGAGCCAGCCAAAGAATTGTATTTAACTGAAATGCCCATGCTAAAAAGATAAAAATCAAGAGCACTGAAAATCCCTTCAGCAAAGCCCAAGCCCTTGTTCTTTTTATCCAAACCATAACCTGATAAAGCAGAAACGCCAGGATAATTACTTCTACCACATCAGTTTTTCGAATCTGCAAGGAGTCCAATGTTTTCATGTACTTGCCAATCAGATCCGTTATGGAATTCTGCATTCTGCTGCCCCCTTGTCCTTTCTTGTTATGGAACCTTTCCTAATCTATCTGCGTATCCGTTCTCTGGGTTCTGTGTGCAAACGCTCTCTTGTCTCTGTACGATTATGCTCAGCTGGCCTTTTTGCAGGAGCCGGCTTCTTTTTTACCGTACTTTGTTTCTTCTGGGGACTTATTTTTTTCACTCTTTTCTCCGGAACGGCAATGGTCAGCTTGGGAACTGCTTTTACATAGTAATAATACTCATCATCCTCAAACTGCACATATTCCGTTCGGGAATAGTCCATACTAAACACCGCAAGCTGAAGTAAAATGGCTAACCCGGCAGATACAATGCTCCCAACCAGCACCGGCACTAATTTCAAAGAAACGCCCATAACCATACTTCCAAGCAGCAAAACCACAAAATCCGCTACTGCCCCTGTTCCGATGGCAATTGTCCATGCATAATCAATAGACATGCGTCGAACAACATATACAATCAGAAGCGTCAATGCAAAAGCCACAGCCATTAACATCATCTCTCTGTTTCGGACAACATTGTCGATAAGATATGTGATCTTCTGCTGCATGGACTCACTTTCCGTCCCGCTAAGCATAGTTGTGTTCAGCTTCATATAATGCAGTAAGTAATACACAACCGTTCCGCAAGCCACTGGTATAGCTGCCGCAGGCGCTCCCACCAGTCCCATGGCAAGGGGTACCACATACGGCACCTTCAGCATAAAAGCCAGAGGCATCACAATCAAAAGATACCCATATTGGGGCGCTGTCCGAAAGAACAGTAAAACCATAAGCAGAATTATGACAAATGCAATTCCAAAAAACTCCAGTGACAAAGCATATGCATGGGCCAGAATCAATATTCCGCCAAATACTGCAATCAGATTCACTGGTAAAAATGAACACATCAAAGCAAGAATCAGGGAAATAGACGGATTCTTCGCCCGCTCCATAAATCCTACATTTCCATTAATCAGCAGAAATGCTATCAGCGCCAGCAAGAACTTCAGCAAAGGAATGATGTAAACATCATATTTTCCCATAAATATTTTGATCTTTTCTCTCAGTTCCAGTAAGGTTGTCATTTTTCTTTTGCTCCTCCTACAAAATCGCTGCTGCCTTTGGACTCCACCTGATAAATGTGGGAAATCTGCTTAAGAATCTGCTGATAGGCAGCAAGCCGCCTGCGATTTTTCTGATAGCGTATATGATATATCACATAATGAATCAATTGATAAACAGCCAAAAGTCCCAAATAAAGAAACACAAACTGTTTTCCCATAGCCGGCAGATCCATGGTGTTGATATTCTCCATCAGTTCTTCCATATGATAGAAAGCCCAGGCAGCTAAGCAAATGGCAAATACTATCGTATATGAGATCCAGGATGCAATCAGGTTGATGCTGATATAGTCTCCCCGAAAATACTTATTCATGGCCAAAGCCTTTTTTCCCTCACCAGCTTCAAATACCGCCGCTTTTGTCATAAGCCTGATTTTCTCTTCGTTTAGCATAAGTCACCTCTTTAACTTACTCCTCAGTGCAACTCTTTTCCGCTTATTGATTATCTGTATAGTATACCACATTTAATAACCTCTTCCAATAGATATACTTAAAAAATAAACTTTTTCCGCACCACTCTCCAAAAGGACGGCAGCGGCGGCATCAATAGTACTTCCTGTTGTATAAATATCGTCAATTAATAGAATTTTCTTAAATTTCACATGGTAATCAACTGCGTAAAAAGCATTTTTCAGATTATTTCTGCGTTCCTGATCATTTAGCTCTTTTTGGGGACTTGTCTTTTTTGTCCGCAGCAAACTCTTTACGGACACGGGAATTCCAAGCTCCCTGCCAAGCTTTCTTGCAATCAGTTCAGCCTGATTAAAGCCCCGTTTTCTTCTGCGGCTTTTATGAAGGGGAATCGGAATCAGCAAATCCACGTCCCAGGAACGTACTGCCATGCCACAGGTATCCAAAAGCTCCTGTACATAAAAGTCTCCATACTCTCTACGGTTTTTATACTTAAAGCGGCTGATTGATTCCCTCATAACCGAATCGTATTCCAATGCCGCCCTTCCTCTGGTGTAGAGATGCTTTTTTCGCCCACAGTCCGGACAATATTCTGCTTCCACAGCGCTTAAGGGTTTTCCGCACCTTTTGCAGAGAGGCTCTGTCAATGGGTGCAGCCTCAGCCGGCAGGGCTCGCAAATCAATTTTCCCCCTCCTACAATGTCGTCACACACCGGACATCTACGGGGATAGATAAGATTTAATAATCTCCGAAAGACCTGTATACCGTTTTTGCTCCGTCTCATTCTCCACCATCATCTGAAATACCTCTGCGCTTCCTACCAGGGTTACGCAGGAGCGTGCTCTTGTTACTGCTGTATACAGAAGGTTTCTGTTCATCAAAGGCCTTGGACCTGTCAGCAGAGGAATCACTACAGCCGGATACTCACTCCCCTGAGATTTATGTACAGTTATGGCATAGGCCAGTTCCAGCTCATCCAACTGCTTAAAAGGATAGGATACCATACGCCCCTCATCAAACTCCACCGTCAGTTCTTCCGCAAAAGTATTAATGGAACGGATAATTCCCATATCACCATTGAACACGCCCAGTCCACGATCCGCTGCGATGCCGAATCGGTTGCGAACCTCCCATTCCAACTGGTAATTATTTCGGATCTGCATCACCTTATCACCAACCCGAAAAAGGCCTTTTCCATGTTCTTTTTCTTCCTTATTCTGAGAAGCCGGATTTAGATAACGCTGGAGCACCTGATTTAGATTTTCCACACCCAGAGCCCCTTTGCGCATGGGTGTCAGTACCTGGATATCTGAGATCTGTGCATGAACATATTTGGGCATTTTTTCCTGAACCAGTGCCAACACCACACGCAAAATCACATTAGGATCCTGACGCTTGAGGAAGAAAAAATCTCTGCTCTTGTTATCCAAAGTCACTTGCTCTCCCCTGTTTATTTTATGAGCATTCACTATAATGTCGCTCTGGGCCGCCTGACGGAAGATCCGGGTCAGACGCACTACCGGAAATGCTTTGGAGCGGATAATATCCTGTAAAACGCTGCCCGGGCCTACACTGGGAAGCTGGTTTACATCTCCCACTAAAATCAATCTGGTTCCGGGAATCACAGCTTTCAGCAATGCCTGCATTAAGTGGAGATCTACCATGGACATCTCATCAATGATAATAACATCAGCCTCCAGAGGATTCTCCTCATTCCTTGCAAACATAGCCCGACCTGCAGAATTCTCCGGACCTCCGGAAAGCTCCAGCATTCGATGAATAGTCTGCGCTTCACAGCCGGTAGCCTCTGTCATCCGTTTGGCTGCACGTCCGGTGGGCGCTGCCAGAAAGATATCCAGTCCTTCCAGTTCAAAATATTTAATCATCGCATTGATAGTGGTCGTTTTTCCCGTTCCGGGGCCTCCTGTGAGGATCAGCAGGCCGTTTTGCACGGCTGCTGCTACTGCCTCCCTTTGATGCTCGTCCAAAGCGATAGATGCCTGTTCTTCCACCTTGCTTAATCTTGTCTGAATCTCACTCCCCATTACTTCCAAAGAAAGCTTCAGCTGATGCAGCATAGCGGCCACAGCAAGCTCACTGTGATAGTAAGATGAAGCATAGATAAAGGGCCGGCATTCTCCATTCGCTCCTGGAAGCTGCTTTTGCACCAGGCGGCGATCAATGCTCAGATCCATCAAGTGCTTTTCCACTGCTTCTATAGAAACACCGCCCAAAAGCTCCACTGTTCTGGAAAGCAACAGGGAACGCGGAAGACAGGTATGGCCTTCTGCTGCTCCTTGAAGCAGTATGTAGAGAATTCCGCTTCGTATTCGAAAATCCGAATCTTCCCGTATACCTACCAGTTTTGCAATCTCATCTGCGGTTCGAAATCCGATGCCCTCCATCTCATCCGCCAGACGATACGGATTCTCTTTTATCATGCGATAAATTTCCTGTCCATATTTCTGGTAAATCTTTACAGATAGGTTCACAGAAATTCCATATTCCTGAAGAAACATCATGGCCTGGCGAAGCTCCCGCTTTTCCTCCATCTGCTCTCCAATCTCTCTTGCCTTCTTTTCACTGATTCCTTTGATCTCTGCAAGACGCTCCGGTTCTCTCTCCAAAATTGAGAAGGTGTCTTTCCCAAACCGGCGCACGATACGGGCCGCAAGGGCTGCCCCAATGCCTTTTATCGCACCGCTGCCCAGATATCGCTCTATGGCCATTACATCTTTGGGCGCCTTCACTTCGAAGCTTTCTGCCTGAAACTGCTCTCCATATAAGGGATGCTCTGTATAGCCGCCTGTCAGTTCCAGAAGTTCTCCCTCACTGATATAGTGAAAACTTCCCACCACTGTAATTTCCTGTCCCTCTGATACCAGATTCAGAACCGAATACCCATTTTCCTCATTTCGATAAACGATATGCTCTACATAACCTTCCAGTTTCATATAACTCCCAAAAAAAGGCAGGACGGACTGAGCCGTCATGCCCCTCTTTTCTACTCGTCTCTCTTTCCTGACATAAACTCTACAAACTTGCCGGTACCGATTGCCACACACTTCATGGAATCCTCTGCAGTCATTGTGTTGATGCCGGTTTTCTCTTCCAGAAGTTCCTCCAATCCCCGCAGCAACGCACCGCCGCCCGTAAGGACAATGCCCCGGTCAGCAATATCTGCCGCCAGCTCAGGGGGAGTCTTCTCCAATACACTGTGTACTGCCTCCACAATCTGCATGGTAGTCTCCCGAAGTGCTTCTTCCGTATCCTCAGAGGTTACTTCCACCGTCTTGGGAAGTCCTGTTACCAGATTTCGTCCCCGGACATCCATTCGATCCACTTCTGCCCGCGGAAAACAAGTCCCTACCTTAATCTTGATATCCTCTGCAGTCCGCTCACCAATAAGCAGATTATGCTTTTTACGCATATAACGGACAATGGCCTCGTCAAAGTCATCTCCGGCCACCTTAACCGACGTGCTGACTACTGTCCCCCCCAAAGAAATTACAGCAATATCGCTGGTTCCTCCGCCAATATCTACAATCATATTGCCGCAGGGCCTGGAAATATCAATTCCGGCTCCAATCGCTGCCGCAATAGGTTCTTCTATAATTAATACTTCTCTGGCTCCTGCCTGATAGGTCGCATCCTCAACCGCTTTCTTCTCCACCTCAGTAACACCACTGGGCACACAGACTGCAATTCTGGGCTTACGAAAGGTCTTCTTGCCCATAGCCTTCTGAATAAAGTACTTAAGCATCTTCTCAGTTACGGTGTAATCAGAAATAACACCCTGGCGCAGGGGACGAACCGCCACAATATTGCCGGGAGTTCTTCCCAGCATCAGGCGAGCCTCCTCGCCAATAGCACGAATCTTATTTGTATCTCTGTCAAAAGCTACTACGGAGGGCTCCTTTAACACAACGCCCTTTCCATTTATAAATACAAGCATACTCGCAGTACCCAGGTCAATTCCAATATCTGTTCCAGCCATGATTCCATATCCCCTTTCGCTCTATTCTCTCTATGTTTCATTCTTTTCCGAATTGTCTAGTGTTATTCATTTTTTCCTATTTCTGACACAATTACTGTACCATCCAGGTAAATTTGAAAGTTTAACTTCAAAGCTTTCCAGCCTGTCCCATATTTTTTCTCATAACTCAATCAATCTAATACTGCATACCTGCTGATTTTAAGCCTTACACCTGAGTTATCGCCGTTTTCCTTGGGATAAAGGCCGCTCTTGCGTAACCTATATTATATACAATAATTTCTAAAAAGAAAAGCGTTTTTTTTGGGGATATGGAAATTTAAGCAATTCTTAAGGGGATCTTTCCTCATTTTGTCCGGAAACAGGCTGAAACCACGCCGAATAGCCCTGTTAATGGCTTTAATCTCTCAGTTCCCTCAGCCATTTAACTACTTCATAAAGCCTTTCTTTTCGTTCTTCTGTGCAATCAGGCAGCTCTTTCTCCAAATCAACGTCTTCCATATCATAGCGTTTTCCGGTCAGAAGCTGCTCAATAAGTCCGGGAAGCTCCACATCCAGCATATCGGAGAAAACCATGATTTCACTAATATGCATGGCATTCAGCTTCAAATACACTTCCAGCTCTCCCCAATCAAAGCGCCTGCTGTAGCTGGTCTCACACTCCGGGGACTTTCCAAACTTCCACTCCCAGGAGGAATAGAGTTCATAGGTATCTTCCACCTGGGAATTATCCAGTATTTTAGTGTTTAATTCCTCGAAGCTTCCATACACTTCCTCAAAGCTCTCTTTCAGCGCCTGGCGCATGGCATCCGTAGTAACCTCCGGATTCAGGTCCTTGAGATTGCAGACCCTGGACTGTACGGACTTAACGCCTTTTGCCTTCATCTTATCCTTAGAAGGGGTCAGATAACGTCCAAGCTGGGATACATCCACATTAACCATAATGGTTCCGTGCTGAATGCTGCACTGAGAAGTTTTCGAAAATGCATTGCCGGAAAACTTAAATCCGTCTTCTGTTATAATATCATTTCTTCCTGAGAATTGGGTCTCAACACCAAATCTCCGGCAGGCCGCCTGTATCACCTGAAGCTGTTTTTCGAGATTATAGACCTCAGGAGATGCCAGAAAGGTAAAGCAGAGGTTGCCAAGATCGTGATATACGGCTCCGCCGCCGGTGGTTCTTCTGGCAAGGCATCCCCCTTCCTCTTCCAAAAGCTGTGCCCTGCATTCCCGAATGGCATTTTGGTTTCTTCCTATTACTACTGTGCGTTCGTTCTGCCACAGGTAGAGGATCACATCTCCTTTTTTGATCTGAGTGGAAAGATATTTTTCAACGGCCAGATTGTGCCAAGGGTTCCATGTATACGTTTGAATGAAATAGTTGCTCATGATGTCAGTTCTCCTTTTGTGCATTTTTTTCATTGTAGTCCAAAATAAAAAAAGAAGCAATGGTTTTCAAGTTTTTAAAGCAAACAGAAAATCCAAAAGGATATAGCTCACCTAAAAAAGGGAGGGGCTACCTTATTTTCCCCGTCCCTTTCGTAGAACCTTTTCACAGTTCCCTTTAGCTTCTATGATATTATTTATACAAACCTTCTAAGCGCTCACCCACAGCTCCCCCCGGATGTATCAAAGCAAAGCTTTCGTTTTGAAAGCTTGTTTCCTCTATCAATGCTGCCTGAAGCGCATGGAATATCACACAAGCAGAAGTAGTGCTGGTGGTTCCCTGGCTGTTATATTTGTCAGTCTCCCGGTTAATATACTGTTTTAAAACCGCATCAGCTCCTTTTGCAAGAGGAGATTTCTCATTCTCTGTTATGGTAATTACATATACCCCCTTTTTCTTACAGATATCCAGAACAGGAAGCAGCTCCTTCGTCTTTCCGCCTCTGGATACAAACAACATCACATCGCTTTTTTTCAGATACCCGCTTCCTCCATGTACTGCTTCTGCCGGGGAGATAAAACGGGCCGGCCGTTCTATGCAACACATCAAATGCGCAAAATGACGGCAAGCAATTCCCGAATGGCCACATCCTGAAGCTCCGATTCGTTCCGCATCCTTCAGCAGTTCTACTGCCTTAACAAATTGCTCTTCATTGACCACCTCTGCTCCTTTCTTTAGGCATTCGGCTTCAATAGCAAAGGTTTTTTTTAAATATTTATTATCCATAAATCATTTCTACCCTTAAAATAATTGATAATTACAGTAACATAATCACAGCATTTGTCCTAAATCCAAATTTTTATTCCAGATTCGCATGCCTTTGGAACATGGATTGCCCCGTTTCATTTCTTTGTTCCATCAGATCCAAAACAAGGCTCTCAAACAACAGAGAAATCGAATCTTCAAAAAGCGAGCCCATGGGAAGTACCGTTTTCTTTCCCCTCTTTGCCTCGTTCTTTTGAGGTGCCTTAATAAGAACCCGAACATCTGCTAACTCTCCAAGATGAGAAATTTCATTCCCTGTGACAAGCGCTATTCTTGCGCCACTCTTTTTTGCTTTTTTCCCATGGGAGATAAGTGTCTCTGTTCCACCTGACCCACTGCAAATCAACAGCAAATCTCCTCGTTCAATGGCCGGCGTCATCGTATCCCCTACATAAAAGCAACTCATTCCCAGATGCATCAAACGCATAGCAAAAGCCCGGCAAAACAGCCCGCTTCTTCCTAAACCATCACAAAATATCCGCTCCGCTTTCTGCAGTTCCTCTTCCAATCCAAAAATCTCTTCTTTCTTTATGCCTGAAAGAGTTATTTTAAGCTCTTCCAGAATCTCCTCATGAAACATAATGGCTGGTCCCTTTCCTACAACTCTTTCCTGAGAATATCTCCCACGCCGCCACCGGTATGAATAAGATAAAATTCTTCTTTGGTATAGCCGTTCTCTTCCATGATTGCGAAAGCCATGGCGTCAAAAGCTGAGATAAATGCCAAGGTACTCGCTGAAGAGACAAGTCCCCAGCAGTCCGGTTCCCGATCGATTTTGATCTTCAATACTATATCTGCTGCCCGCCCCAGCTTCGAGCTCTCATTCTCGGTCACCCCAATGACAGTTAAGCCTTTCTTCTGAGCTGCCGGAAGATAGTTGAGAATTTCCTGAGTATTTCCGCTCTTGCTGATTAGGATCAGCACATCTCCCTCCTGCATAACTCCCATTCCGCCGTGGATGGAATCTGCCGGGGAGAGAAAGAAAGATGGGACTTCCACTACACACAGAGTATGGGCGATCCGCTTGGCCGCCTGACCAGCTGTGCCACAGCCTGCCAGAACCACTTTTTTTCCTTTCCTTTTAACAGATCCCAAAATGTCAGTAATCTTTGACATTATCTCATAATCAATCCGCTCTGCATTTCTGCTGAGCACTTCCGCCTCATCTTTCATAGCCTTTTTTAACCGTTCTTTTCGCTCCATATCTTACTCCTTTCAATCCAGTCCCCACTGTAACTTCAAAAGTCGTATCCCTGAGGGCGTTCGAAATACATTCCACATAAATGCCCGGATAGCCTCTGTGCTTTCACTGCTTTCATAGGAATTCACCAGAAAATCTGCCTCTAAAAGGATCCGGTGATCCAGTTCTTCTACATTACTATATGTATGATGATGGCCAACCAGCCAAGCAACACGATCCACAAAGGCTCTCTCATACCCAAGCCCTGTCAGCATCTCTTCCGCCAGAGGCGGCCCCTCTGCCTCTTGATGTTTCCCCACGCAATCCCCATATTTTTCCATCGACGTTTTAATTCCAATGTCATGGACAATAGCTGCTGTCTCCAAAATCTCCTGTATCCTAAGGTCAAGCCCCTCCATCTTTCCGATCTGTCGGGCAAAGCTCCAGACCTTCAGAAAATGCTGAATCCGCAGTGGATTGCCTCCGTCAAATTCCATCATTGCTTCCAGTAGCTTTGTCTGTCTCTCTTCATTCATAATCGGATCTCCATTCCAGTTCTACCTCACCCAGGCAAGACCCATGGGTACTACTGTTCTAATTTAATCGGCGCTTCGTAAAGCTTCTCCGGCATACGAATCTGCATGCATCCGCCATCCACAGCCAATGTCTCTCCTGTAATCAGAGCCGCCTTTCCATCCAAACATCCCATATTACACCTCTTTCTTTCCCTTGCTGTAAAGTGTAACCACAGCCTGCACCATAATCACTATCAGAAGCACAGAACCTACAACTACGTCTGACCATACGGCGCTCAGAATGTTCTGCATACTGAAAATATTTGAGAAAGAGGACATAATCAATGTACCGATAAAGGTTCCCGATACCTTTCCCACGCCGCCTGTCAGTTTAGCACCCCCCAGAACAACTGCCGCAATAGCGTACATCTCATATCCGGTTCCAGCCAGCGGAGAAGCAACTCCTACACGGGAAGTATAAATCATTCCGCCAACGCAGGTCAGTACACCGCATAGTATATGGGCGGTAATCATAGTTTTCGGTACGCTGACACCCATCATATTTGCTGCTTCCAGGTTGCCTCCCACAATGTACATAGACCGCCCAATAAAGCGCCGGTTCAATACAAAGGCAGCAACCAGTGTAGCAATCATAAACAGAATCAACGGCAACGGCAGAATTTTTCCAAAGGTCAGGCGTCCAAGAGCCAGAAGCGGCATGGGTACAGAATCCACCTTATACGTTTCCTGATTACAGAACATCTGTACCAGCCCTCGGACAAACATCTGTGTCGCCAGTGTTGCAATAAATGCCGGAATCGAAAGCTTCTCAACCAGAACACCATTGAGCAAACCCACAGCCGCACCTGCCAAAAGTGGTACAACAAGCGCCAGAACCATATTGTACTGCGAAAGATTCAGCATCAGGTATCCAGCCAAAGCAAATACGGACGCCACGCTTAGATCGATGGAGCCACAGAGTACCACAAATGTCATTCCGATTCCGATAAATCCCATCAGGCTGGCTGAACGGAGAAGATTACAAAGGTTTTCTGGCGATACAAAGGTTCTCTGTACACATATACCCACAATCAATACAATCAGAAGACCTACCAGAGCTATATTATTGCTGAAAAATGATTTTGTCTTATTCATGTTCTCCCTCCTTAACGTGAACGTTTCCCAATTCCATGGAAATAAAGAGCTGCCAGAACAATACCGGCTTTCAACATCAAGGTTACAGGATAAGATACATTATTCATATTACACATCATGGAAATCAGCTGAAGCACAAATGCACCACAGGTTGTTCCAACGATATTAGGATATCCACCGTCAATTGGAGTTCCGCCAATCAGTGTTGCCGCAATGGCGTCAATCTCCATATCCGTTCCAATGGTAGACGGATGTGCACTGGATACCACAACTGCCTCCAGCATTCCTGCTGCCCAGGAAAGCGCTCCTGTAACCGCATAGCAGAAAATGACGATTTTCACGGTATTAATACCGCAGTTTCTCGCTGCAACAGGATTATTTCCGTAAGCCTCTATTCTTGCTCCCAGCTTCATTTTATTTACAAGAATATAAATAACCGCAACAGCAATAACTAAAATAAAGAAATGAACCGGGATACGTCCCACAACTGGCTGTGTGAAGAAAGCCGTCAGCTTGGGCGCTGTATAGGTTACATTTGCCGCACCACTGATACCCTTAGCCATTCCACGCATGACATATCGAAGTGCCAATGTGGCTACCATAGGCAGAATCGCGAACTTTGAAACTGCTACTCCTGCCAGACAGCCAAATCCGATTACCAGAATCACAGAAATTATTATCAGAAGAGGAGATGCGTGTACAATCCCCAGCGCCGCCAGCACGGAACCAAGAGCCATAGCCGAGCCTACTGAAATATCAATACCGCCTGTGGCAATAACAAGCGACATTCCTAAAGATACGAGACATACCCTTGATACCTGTTTAAAAAAGTTATTAAATGTAATCCAGCTCAGGAAATTATTTGTGGAAATGATATTAAAAATCAGCAATACCAGAAATAAAATCAGAGCAATATTCTTTTTAAAAAACGCCAAATCCAATGTGATGCCCTTCTTTTTCGTCATTGCTTATCTCTCCTTTCCTGTTACAATGGTCTCCATAATACTCTTTTCTGAAATTTCCTGTCCAACCAGCTCACCCATAATCCGCCCATCCCGCAGTACCAGAATCCGATCGCAGTTGCGCACAAGCTCCGCCATCTCCGACGAAATAAAGAGCACGCTTATACCATTATCGGAAAACTCATGAATCAGCTTCTCAATCTCGGCCTTTGCACCTACATCAATTCCACGGGTAGGCTCATCCAGAATAATCAGCTTCGGATGAATGGCCATCCAACGGGACAGGATTACCTTCTGCTGGTTTCCGCCTGACAGATTCTTGATCAGCTGTTCTCCCCCGGTTGTCTTAATTAACAGCTTCTGAATATAATCATCCGAAAGCTGTTTTCTTTTTTTCGCATTGATAAAACCACTCTTGGAAAGCTGATTCAAAGAGCAGATGGTCAGATTGCTCTGTACTGTCACATCCGGGAAAATTCCCTCCTCACGCCGGTTCTCTGTACAGAAAGCCAGACCAGAACGGATTGCATCTTCTGGGGATTTTATTTTCACCTGACTTCCTTCCACATAGATCTCACCAGAATCAGGATGGTCACAGCCAAAGATAATTCTGGCCGTCTCTGTACGTCCTGCCCCCAGAAGGCCTGCCAGACCCAGAATCTCTCCTTTTTTGATCCGAAAGCTTACATCATTTACATAGGGCACCCTGACAAGATTTTTAACCTCCAGGACGTCCTCTTTATCACCGAAATCACGGATCGGAAGAGTACGCTCAAGCTTTACCTCTTTCTTTCCGAGCATTGTTTTCAATAATTCATATTCTGAAAGATCTTCTGTCTTCCAAGTTCCCATATAGTGTCCATCCTTAAGAACTGTGATCCTGTCACACTTTTTATAGACCTCGTCCAGACGATGGGAAATAAAAATCATAGATACGCCCTTTTCCTTCATCTTATCCATGATCCCAAACAGAATCTCCACCTCGTTGGTATCCAGAGAAGATGTAGGTTCATCCATAATTAACAGCCTGCTGTTGAAATTAACAGCACGTATAATAGAAATAATCTGCTGTTTTGCTGTGCTGTAATTGTTCAGTGGCCTTTTTACATCTATGTCAATTCCAAGCTCATCAATCAGCGCCTGGGCATCTTCATGCATCTTCTTCCAATCAATTCCTGCCTTATTATAGGGATAATGTCCCAGAAAAATATTCTCACTTACAGTCAGATAGGGAATCATATTCAGCTCCTGATAAATCGTACTGATTCCTGCCTTCTGCGCACTTAATACGGTCGTAAATTTTCTCTCTTCGCCCTGAAAGATGATTTTACCGCCATCTGCTTTGTAAAGACCTGTTAATATTTTGATGAGCGTTGACTTTCCGGCTCCATTCTCTCCCATCAGCGCATGAATTTCACCTTTTTCTACGGAAAATTCAATATTGTCAAGCGCTCTAACACCTGCAAATTCTTTTGTCAGTCCATGTACTTCCAATATATTATCGCTCATACAGCCGCTCCTCTTTATGATAAGAGACTGCTGCAGCACAGCAGTCTCTTACATTCATTTTTCCTCATCAGAGGCGTATCAATTTCCAGATCTTAGAAGCCCAAATCGTAATTCTCTTCTACATTAGTTGCATCTACCGGAACATCCTCAATTGCATAGAAGGTTTCCAGCGTCTCGCCTGCGATTCCAGCTTCGATTCCGTCAAATACCTGCTCCGCAAACTTCGGAGTACAGGTAATGGTTGCGGATACTGTACCGTCTTTGATTGCGTTAAAGGTCTCATACATACCGTCTACACCGACAATGTACACATCCTCGTTAATCTTAAGACCTGCGGACTGGCATGCCAGTGATACTCCAAGAGCCATCTCATCGTTGTGGCAGTAGAACGCATCAATCTCTCCGCCAGTAGACTGCAATACGTTTGCTGCAACTTCCTGCGCCTCAGTACGAGAGAAATTTGCCGTCTGCTCAACTACGAAGTCAAAGTTGCCCTCTTTGTCCGCTACTTCATGGAATCCGCCGGAACGGTCACGCACGTCGGTTCCACCTAAAATTCCCTGAATCTCTGCTACTTTGATGGTTTCCTTATCCGCACATGCCTTGGCAATCCACTCTCCTGCATAACGGCCCTCTGCTACGAAGTCAGATGAGAAGAACGTTACATAGTCAACACCCGGAACACCGTTGGAACCTCTGGCCTTCATAATAACCGGAACACCTTTCTCCTTGCACTTGTCAAGAGCCGGCTGGATAGCGTCGCCGTCTACGGCTGTGATTACAATCACGTTACAGCCCTGTGCCAGCAAAGACTCTACATCAGAAAGCTGCTGCTCGGTATCTCCCTCTGCATTTACGATTGTGATCTTATATCCACGCTCGTCTGCCACTCTCTGCATATCCTCACTCTCTACAGTACGCCAGGTACTTGCCAGGTCTGCCTGAGAATATCCTACATGAAGCTCTTCCTTGGAAGGCCATACCCACTCTGTCGCACCAACCGCATCTGCGTCCGCCGCCGGTTCTGCATCCTCTGCGTCCGCCGCCGGAGACTCTGTCTCTGTATCTGGTGCCGGGGTTGTCTCCCCCTCCATAGAAGCGCCGCCACAGGCAGCCAATGAACAAATCATGGTTAGTGAAAGAATTAACGCAAGTACTTTTTTCATAAATATAAATACCTCCACTTTCGTTTTCATAAAATCTTTTTGTTGTTCGCATGCATTTGGAATTCCTTTTGCTACAATTCATTCTAGCTGTTTAAAGTGCTGGAGTAAATATTCTCGTATATTTTTAACTATTATGCCCTCTTAATAGGGTTTATTTTATATAATTATTCTACAATTTCAGTAATATTGCACAGTTTTTCCAACTTCTGTACTTCATTTTGAAGAATTTATTTCTCTGTTTTATTTCATTTTTCCTCTTTTTCTATTTCTTATGCTGCCCATAATATGCATTGGGGCCAAATTTACGATTATAGTGCTTCATTTTAATATTGTCTTTAATAAGCTCGCACTGTCCCTGAGTAGCAATATAATCAAAAATTGCCATCTTGGAGATATACTCCAGTACTTGTGCATGCATAACTGCAGCATGAGGTGTTTTTCCCCAGGTAAAAGGCGCATGACTGTGCACCAGCACTGCCTGCATTTCCACACAACTGCGTTTCTCAAATTCTTCCAGAATCACCTTCCCTGTGTTCTTCTCATATGCCTCTTCAATTTCCTTAGTAGTCATCAGACGCGTACAGGGAATATCCCCAAAGAAATAATCGCAGTGGGTGGTTCCATAACAGGGAATATTCATTCCCAACTGAGCCCACATAGTCGCAAACTGAGAATGGGTATGTACAATTCCTTTGATTCCTTTGTCCTTGAAGGCCTTGTACAATTCAATATGGGTATCCGTATCTGTGGAGGGCACATAATCACTGTCCACTACATTTCCCTCTAGATCTACCGTAACCATCTGATCGGGTCTGAGCTCTGAATAAGGTACGCCGCTGGGCTTAATCACCATTAATCCGCTCTCTTCATCATAACCGGACACGTTTCCCCATGTGGAAATCACAAGCCGCTTCTCCACCAGCTCCATGTTGGCCTCATAGACTTCCTGTTTTAACGATTCCAAACTCATATACAATTTCCTCCTACATATAGTGTTTTATCATTTAAATCCTTTTCCCCGCACTTTGTTCAGTTCTAAGAATTTAGATGTACTGTTTAAATTCTTGTCATATTCTTTCTCTGAGCGGACAAGAACGCTCAGATACAGTGCGTCAATCACCATCTGTTCCGCCATTCTCCTAGCAACAATATCCCGTCCCGTGGTTACATCGCTGGTAGCGATAAACAGGCTGATATCAGACAGGCGAAGCAAGGGCGATTTGCTCATTTTCGTGACACAGATAATGGTGGCGCCCTTTTCCTTAGCTACCCGCATGGCATTCAATACGGTCCGAGATTTTCCTTCGTAGGAAACGGCCACCGCCACATCTCCCAACCCCAAATTACTGGCTTCTATAATCTGCATGACAGCATCCGACGGTGCAGATCCTGGAATTCCAAGCCTTCGGAATTTAAAGTAAAATAGCTGGCACACAGCCGCAGAATCTCCAGCTCCGAAAAAATGAATGGACTTTGCGTTCAAAAGGGCCTGCGCCGCCATCTCATAAACATCACCGTCTGCCAGAAGAATTGTATCGGTCAGGGCCTGCATATTGCTCTTATACACTTTCCGCAGATTGTCCAGCACGGAATCCTCTTTAGTTATAGCCTCTATCGTCATAATACTGCTGTCTTTCAGTGCATTTACGAACGCCTGCTTCATCTCTGTAAAACCGGAATATCCCATTTTTCTGCAAAAACGCACCACTGAAGCATCACTGCTGTCCGTCTCCCGCGCAAGCTCTGCCAGCGTCATAATACAGATAAGCTCTGGCTTCTCCAGCAAAGCCTGTGCAATGGCCTTCTCCGTCCTCGATAATGTAGGAATCAGAAATCTCATTTTGACAATCAGCTCGTTCATGCAAGTCTCCTCTCATTCTTTGAGACCATCACAGACCAGCATCCTCCTGGGAACGATACGCATCCCAAACGCTATCCAATGCCCGTGTTGTCTTCCTGTATAAATCGTATTTTTTGTTATACAGCTCCACATGTTCCAGGATGGGCTCTACTCTTCCTGCTATCCGTCCCATTGCCGCAGCTGCCTCTTCCATGCTGTCATAAGCCCCCACTGCCGCCGCAACTGCAATGGCGCAGCCCAAAGCTCCCGTTTCATCCACATCCACAGTCTCGATGGGAATATTCATTACATCCGCAAACATTTGTGTCCATACTCTGGATTTTGCCACACCGCCAGTAAGCCGGATCACCTCCGGCCTGTCCGCCCGAGATTCCAAAAGATGTTCCAGATCCAGCCTGTGGGAAAAGGCAATCCCCTCGTAAACACTTCTCACCAGATGCTTTCTGGTATGAAAGCTGGTAATCCCTACAAAACAGCTCTCGGCAAGGGGATGAACATTACTTCCAAAAAGATAGGGCATAAATACCGGACAAAGCTCTTCCACCGGAATCTCCTCTACCCAGCTGTTCATAACTTCATAGATGCTCTTTCCTTCTTCCTCCGCTTTCTGCACCGCCTCAGGCAGCAGTTCCCGGATAAACCACTCGTTGCATCCGGCAGAAGCAGGAGTACCAACCTCAATGAGATAATATTCCGGCAGTATAAATACGGTATTTCGGATATATTGAAGCAGTTTCTTCTCCATAACTGGTTTCTTAGAAAGATATAGAGCCACGCTCCAGGTTCCTGCAATCATGCAGAGCTTCTCCTCGGTAAGCGCATCCGCTGCCAGCATACATGCCTGAATGTCAAAGATTCCGCCTATTACCGGAGTTCCCTTCAGAAGTCCTGATTTTTCTGCCGCCTCCGCAGTCACATAGCCGCAGATTTTCCCCGCCTCGCACAAAGGCGGCAATGCGTCCCTGTACTGCTCCAGACCAAAGAGCTTCAAAAGCTCCATATCATAATCTTTCTTATGAAGATTAATAAGATTTGCTCCGGAAGAATCGCCATACTCCGCTCCAGCTTCCCCAGTCAGGCGGAAACGCACGTAATCTTTGGCCTCAAAAATCCATTCAATCTGATCCATGCACTTCGGTTCATGCTCTCGGAGCCAGGCAAGAATTGCCACCGGCTGGCAGGCCATGATATTCTGGCAGGCCAGCCGGAAAGTCTTTTCCTCCGTCCCATCCTCTTTCCAGCGAACAGGATATTTCCAAGCCCGATTGTCCGTAGAAATAATGCCGTTGCGCACAGGACGTCCTTCTTTTCCCCACAAGTACAGACCCTTCCCATGGCCACATATGCCTACACCCGCTATATCCGCAGAAGAAATCCCGCTTTTTTCCAGTGCTTTGCGTATGACGGTGCAGTTGGCCTCCCACATTTCCTCCATATCCCGTTCTACAAAGCCGGGAGCCGGCACCACCATTTTCGTGGCTGTAGATGCCACACAGATTTCCCTGCCAGTCTTATCGTAAACAGCAGCCTTAGTGGTGGTTCCTCCGTTATCCAGTCCCAGAAAATATTTCATAGTCTTCACTCCTTTCCTGTTACATTTTAATCCCTTTTTGATACTGCTTCTCAATAAAAGCTTTGGCTTCTCTTACCAGCGCTCCATCGTCCTGTCCTTTCTTGTGCCACATTTCGATCATATAAGGACCCGTATATCCCAACGCCTCCAGCTTTCCAAGACAGGCTGCAAAGTCTACGCAGCCTTGTCCAAAGGGAACGTCTCGGAACACACCTGGTTTATCGGCAGTTCTGCAAAGAGTATCTTTCAGGTGAACCCCCACAATACTGTGGATTCCCGCCTCCAGATCCGACAGGGGATCAATTCCCCATGCTGAAATATTTCCCACATCTGGGTATACCTTATACCATGGAGAACCGATTTTCTCCTCATACACCAGGTGCTTACAGATACAGTTCATCAGCTCAATATCCATAATCTCTGTTCCGAGCATTACCTGATATCTGGCCGCCCTGGAAGCTGCCCAAGCCATCCCCTCCTCGTAACGCTTCTTGCTCTCATCTGTAGACGGCTCATAATATACGTCATAACCAGCCAGTTGAATTACCCGAATGCCGATCTTGTCTGCAAATACAAGGGCACGCTCCATAATGTCCGCTGCTTTTTTACGGATTTCCGGATCTGCGCTGCCAAAGGGAAACCGTCTATGAACACTCAGACACATGGACTGAAGAAAGACCCCTGCCTTGCGGGCCGCATCCTGTATTTGATATATTTCTCTGTCGTTTCCGTAAATTCTGGAAAGGCGTTCATCTGTCTCGTCAATACTGATTTCCAGAAAATCGAAGCCAAGTTCTCTGGCTTTCTCCATCCGCTGATACCAGTCATCCTCAGCATCCAGCGCCTTCTCATAAATTCCCAGCAGATGCTCTCCTAACACGTTCTACCACTCCTTTCTTGTCTTCTGATGTGAAAAATGCTCTGCCTATCACCACCCGATCTGCTCCGCTTCGGATACAGGATACAGCCCGCTCTTCATTTAATCCACCGTCTACCGCAATCTTTCCTTCCAGTTTTTCCCTCTCCAGCAGTCTACGGATTATACGGATTCGCTCATATGTCTGTTCTTCAAACACTGCCCCTTCCGTGCCGGGGGTACAGCTCATAACAAGAACCTCTTCCAGATAGGGAAAAAACGGCCTCAACCGTTCCGGCTCGGTACCGGGCGAAATGGCAAGTCCCGAGCTTATACCTATTCGGGAAATCCGCTTCAGAAAGGCAGTTAGTTCTGCGGGCTGCGCCGACTCCACATGCAGTGTCAGTTTCCGGCAGGAAATCTCCAAAAACCGCTCCAGTATAGGCTGTGTCATTTTCACCATCAGATGAATATCACCGCAGATGGGATCAAAATCTATCATCTGCCGGATCAAGGACTGATGGAAACCGAACATGGGAACAAAATGTCCATCCATCACATCCACATGTATACCATCCGCCCCACTCTGCTGTATTGCCTTCAGATCCCGCTCCAAATGGAAAGGATCTGCCGCAAATGCAGAAATACTGATTTCCACCATTGTTTTTCACTCCTTTTTTCTCTTAAAAACTTCAACTTAATACTATCAATATAAAAGTTTGAAGTAAACAAGGCATAGTTCTTTCTTGCATTATGTCCAATATTCACTGATTGTTTTCTTGTTTATCTGAAAATTATTGTGCAAAATACAGAATTCTCCATTCTTTTTACTTCAATATGAATTATTTTTTCAGATATTTTACTCCAATCAAACACACTAAGCTGTTCTGCAAATGCTCGACATGAATCATAGATTATGAACTAATCAGAATTTTTATGGTTTCAACCAATGGCAGACTGCTATTCTTTTCTCCTTGATTATGGCCCCCATTGCCTATACGTTCTTTTCCATAATAAAAAAGAGATGCCCTCCTTGTAAAAGGAAAGCACCTCTCATCATTTCAACTATAAGTTATAATCTATAAATGAGCAAATTTGAGACATTGCACAATATAATCTCCGTTATGCGGATTTTAAGTCAAAACCACTACGAAAAGTCTTTGTCACAAAGACAAATTTCTTAGATCTTTGTGCACTTTTTGGAATTTACTCATTTATAGTTATAATATTAAATTCCAAGCTTCAACTTTCTAAGCTGCTCTTCTGCCGTCACATTGGTAACCGGCTTGTAATCCTTCAAAGTAATCAGCTTCTCATTGATCGCATCCAAGATCCACTCCTTCTGGGGGAAGAAGTAATGATCGTACTCGAAGGGTGGTGTAATCCAGTTCTGAGCACCAACAATTGCAGGCGGTGCATCCAGATAATCAAATGCAAGTTCCGTAATATTCTTGGCAACTTCATCCAGGAAGGTTCCTCTTGCACAAGCGTCAGAGGTCATAACAACCTTTCCGGTCTTCTTTACAGACTCCAGAATCTTGGTGTAATCAAGGGGAACTAAGCTGTGCAGGTTGATCAGTTCTACGGACAAGCCATACTTCTCTTCCAGTTCCTTCACCGCATCGTATGCACGATACAGAGTTGCCCCGATGGTCAGCATGGTAATGTCGGAACCAGTCTTAATTACGTCCACATCACCGAACTCAATCTCATATTCTCCCTGAGGAACTCCGCCCTCATGGAACTTCTCACCGATATCATAGATTCTCTGGCTCTCAAAGAATACTACCGGGTCCGTTCCGTTCAATGCGGCCTGCATAAGGCCCTTTGCCTCGTAAGGTGTTGCCGGGAAGCATACCTTAAGTCCTGGTACATGGGCACACATGGAAGTCCAGTCCTGAGAGTGCTGTGCACCGTATTTAGAACCTACGGATACACGTAAGATGAGAGGCATCTTTAAGATTCCCGCACTCATGGCCTGCCATTTTGCCATCTGGTTGAAGATCTCGTCACCGCAGCATCCGATAAAGTCTGCATACATCAGCTCTACTACCGCACGGCCGCCGCACATGGTATAGCCTACGCCGGTACCTACGATTGCAGTCTCGGAAATGGGTGAGTTAAACAGTCTGGAGTAGGGAATTACATCCGTAAATCCACGATATACGGCAAATGCGCCGCCCCAGTCACGCACGTCCTCGCCATAAGCGATGAGCGTGGGATCCTCATAGTATTTATTAAACATGGGCTCGAAAATAGCATCACGAATATTGTAACGCTTCATGGCGCTTACTTCTTTTCCATCCAGATAGTGAGTACGAACCTTCTTCTGAATATCTGTGTAACGCTTGCAGCTCTCTTTGGGGCCTGTAACAGCCGGTTCTCTGGAGGGATCCATGTTGCGCTTCTTCTCATTGTTGAACATCAGGCGCTCAATGATTCCCGGGTCATTGTCAAAGTCAAGGTAAGGAGATGCATCCTTGTCTGCTGCCAGACGGCAGATGCGAGCCATTCTCTCTTTGGTCTTTGCCCAAATCTCTTCAAACTCGCTGTCCTCTGCAACACCTGCGTCTACCAGAGCCTTGCGGTAGGTTACCAGCGGATCCTGAGCTCTCCATGCCTCAATCTCCTCTTTGGTACGATATGCGTTCTGGTCAGAAGTGGAATGTCCCAACAGACGATAAGTAACAACATCCAGGAATACGGGGCCTTCTCCGCTCTTTACCAGAGGCAGCTTTCTGCGGTATGCATCAATAACTGCCAGCGGGTTGTAGCCGTCAACTCTCTCTGCATGAAGCTGGCTCTCTGTAACGCCGGCTCCCATACGTGCCAGCTCACCATAGCCCATGGTCTCGCCGTAGGTCTGACCGCCCATACCATAGGAGTTGTTGTTGATATTGAAGATCAGGGGAAGTCCGCCCTTTCTGCCCTCCTCCCAAAGAGTACGGTACTGATCCATGGTTGCAAAGGAAAGAGCCTCCCATACGGGGCCACGGCCCATGGAACCATCACCAAGGTTGGCAACTACTACGCCGCCCTTATCATTGCACTTCTTATACAGGGCCGCACCTGTGGAAATAGTTGCGGAACCGCCTACCAGCGCATTGTTGGGATATACGCCAAAGGGCAGGAAGAATGCATGCATGGAGCCGCCAAGTCCCTTATGGAATCCGTTCTCACGGGCAAACAGCTCGGCCAATGCGCCGTATACAATGAACTCGATAGCAAGCTCTTTTACATCGCCTTCCGCCTTGCTGACGGTCTTGATAGCCTTCAGAGTCTTGCCTTCAAAGAAGTTCTCCATGTCATCCAAAAGCTCCTTGTCATCCAGCTTCTGAATACAGGAAAGGCATTTTGCAAGAATCTCGCTGTGGCTTCTGTGGCTTCCGAAGGTAAAGTCCTCTTTGCTCAGCAGATAAGCCTCTCCAACTGCTGCCGCTTCCTGGCCAAGGGAAAGATGAGCCGGACCCGGATAAGTAGTATCCACATCCGCATATTTTGCCTGTGTCTTGATCTGATTTAACATGTCCTCAAACTCACGGCAGATGGTCATGTCACGGAAGATGCGAAGCAAATCCTCTTTTGTGAAGTTTCCTTCCTCCATCTCCTCTTTTATGGTTTTCTTGTAGGTGTTGATGGGAATATCTTTAAAGGTAATTTTTCCCTCCGCCCGCATTTTGTCGGGATCGATGTACAATGACTTTGGCATTTCTTTATCTCCTTTCTTTGATCTGCACATGTTTTTGTGCATTAAGGCATACCCGTAGGGTGTTTCTTTGATCTGCACATGTTTTTGTGCATTAAGGTATGCCCGTAGGGTGTTTCTTTGATCTGCACATGTTTTTGTGCATTAAGGTATGCCCGTAGGGTGTTTCTTTGATCTGCACATGTTTTTTGTGCATTGAGGTATACCTGTAGGATGTTATATTTATTCCTTCCGCTGATTAATGCGGATAGTTTTTATATTATAAATTGGACGGACGGACTCAAAGCCCCAAAGCGCTTTAAGCCCTGGTTGGCTGACTAATTATTATTTCATCATCAACAGAGAAATGTTCTCAAGAGCGTTACACAGCTCCTTCACAAACTTGGAAGCCGGTGTTCCGTCCAGTGCTCTATGGTCATAGGACAGGCAGAGACCCATAGCCGGATAGGTCTTGATCTCGCCATTTACTTCCTTCACTCTTGTAGTGATACCGCAGACGCCAAGGATACCTACCTGAGGCGGATTTACAACCGGTGTGAACATTTCTACTCCAAGAGAGCCTACATTGGATACAGTAAAGCTTGCGCCGGACAGCATATCCGGAGCAGCCTTGCCCTCCTGGCAAATCTTTGCAAGGCGCTTCGCTTCTACACACAGCTGGGAAAGCGTCATCTTATTTGCATTGAAAATGGTCGGAACCATCAGTCCCTTGGGAGTATCTACTGCCATTCCCAGATGTACATTGGTGTATTTGCGAAGCACGTTGTCTTCCGGCATAATTGCATTCAAATCAGAGTGATTCAGAAGTATCCGGGATACTGCAAACATTACCATATCGTTCAGAGTGATATTGGGCATCCCCATTGCTTCTCCATTGGCCTTAATCTGCTTTCTTAAGTTCATAAGAGCCGTTGCATCGAAGGTATGATAATGGGTCAGCTGAGCCATGGTACTTAAGGACTTCACCATTGCCTTTGCGGTAGCCTTTCTCACACCGGAGAACTTCACATCTACATATTCCACGTCTGCCGGAACTGCCGCTGCCGGAGCCGCTTCTGCTGCGGGCGCAGGTACTGCTGCGGGCGCTGCCGCTGCTGCCGGAGCCGGGGCACTTGCCGCATATGCCTTTACATCTGCTTCAACAATACGTCCATGAGGTCCGGTAGGTGTTGCTGCCGTTGCATCCACACCCAAATTCTTTGCTGCCATTCTGGCTCTGGGGGATACCTTGGCATCCGGGTTGGCCGGACCGTTTGATGCTGCCGGAGCCGGTGCCGCTGCGGGTGCTGCCGCTGCGGGCGCAGGTACGGCTGCGGATGCTGTCCCCTCCTTTAAGCCTGCTACGCTGTCTCCCGGTTTCCCGATGGCACATACGTTTACCAAAACAGGAACCTCATCTCCGTCCTCATAGAAGATCTCAAGAAGCTCACCTTCTGCTGTGGATTCGCACTCAAATGCCGCTTTATCTGTCTCATAGGTAAAGAGGATATCGCCAATCTTAATCTGATCGCCTTTTTTCTTATGCCACTCAGTAATCACACACTCTTCTACGGTGATTCCTGCCTTGGGCATCAGTACACCCTGAGCCACATTGCCGGCCGGTGCCGCTGCGGGCGCTGCCGCCGGTGCTGCTCCTGTTGCGGGGGCAGGTGCCGCCGCTGGCGCTGTTCCTTCTTTCAGACCTTCAATGCTGTCACCGGGCTTTCCAATAGCACATACATTTACCAGAACAGGTACTTCGTCGCCATCCTCATAAAAGATCTCAAGAATCTCTCCTTCTGCCGTGGATTCACACTCAAAGGATGCCTTGTCCGTCTCATAAGTAAAAAGTATGTCACCTACATTTACATGATCGCCTTTTTTCTTACTCCACTCGGTAATTACACACTCTTCTACGGTAATTCCTGCCTTGGGCATCAGTACGCCCTGAGCCATATTTCCCGCCGGTGCCGCTGCAGGCGCTGCTGCCGGTGCAGGTGCAGCCGCCGGAGCCGGTTCTGTCTCCGCTGCGGATGCGGTTCCATCTTTGATTCCGGAGATATCATCGCCAGGCCGTCCTACTGCACATACGTTTACCAGAACAGGTACTTCGTCTCCTTCCTCATAAAAAATTTCAAGGATCTCTCCTTCTGCTGTGGATTCACACTCGAAGGATGCCTTATCTGTCTCGTAGGTGAAGAGTATGTCGCCCACGTTTACATGGTCGCCTTTTTTCTTCAGCCACTCGGTAATGATGCATTCTTCTACCGTGATTCCTGCTTTTGGCATTAATACGCCTACTGCCATTTCTTTTCCCTCCATAATTTCTTTATTATATATATTTTGTGTTACTATTACGGGCTTAAAGGATTTCGGTTCCTGCTTGCTCCGCACGCTCCTGTACTTCCTTCGGGAGCTGACCGTCACTGACAATGTAATCGGCATCTTCTACATTACCAAAGGTATAGGGGAGGATTCTGCCGCACTTGGAGCTGTCCATTAAGATGACTTTTTTTCCGGCTTTTTTCATCATCAAGCGCTTTACCAGCATCTCATCCTCTTTGCCGCAGGTGAACCCCCCATCTTCCGTATAGCCTGATACGCCTAAGAATGCGGTGGCAATGTTGATCTGCTCCAGCATCTGCAGAGTGCTTTGGCCGGAGACTGCCTGGTTGAAGCGGTTCAGGGTTCCTCCGCACATATGGACGGTGGGGATGGACAGCTTTCCCAGTTCCAATGCGATTCCGGGACCTGTGGTGAAGATGTTGAGATCTATGTCCGGGATTGCCTGGGCTAAAGCCATGTTGGAGGTGCCCGCATCAAGGAATACAGCGCTTCCCGGCTCTATGAGACGCAGAGCTTTTCTGGCCATTTCCCTTTTTTCTTTCCAGTTGGTCTGCATTCGGGTCTCCAGCTTGATCTCTGTGGGGCTGGTTCCCGGGGTCGCAGATATGGCTCCGCCCCTGGTTCGGATGATGATGCCTTCCTCTTCCAGCTTCTCCAGGTCACGGTGAACGGTCATTAAACTGACATCAGGAAAAAGAGCGCTGACTTCTTTTACGGTGACTGCGCCTTTTTCCTGAATATATTTTCCGATCTTTTCTCTGCGAAGCTGGTTCATGTAGGTTCCTTCTTGTTAAGATTTGTTATGTTCTTTTCTTAACTTGTAACAGATTATAACATTTTATAACATGTAAGTCAACAGGGTTTCTTGGGTTTTAGGAAAAATGTTTTGGGGGCGGACGGGGACGAGGGAAGGGATTTCCATATCCTGTGTTCGGACGGTTCTCGTACACTTCGTCTGCTCTGAACGTACATTACTCTTGTTGTTTTTGTGTTGTTTAAGGTTTTGAAGTAATGTTCGCTCAGAGCAGACGAAGCGTTCGTGAACAGCCGGACACTGGATATCGGAAATCCCTTCCCTCGTCCCCTGTTGGTTGGCTTGTGAGCTGTTTTTATAAAAAGCCTGCGATTTTGGGAGATCGCAGGCTTTTTGTTTTGCTCTTTTTCTGATATATTGCGTTTTCATAGGTTGTTAACGGTTTTTTTCTTGTCCAAATTGGTTAAATTTGGAGTAAGGACTGCTAACTGCCGGGTTGGTTACCTGGTGGTTCGTGTGTCAGGCTAGGCTGTTCGGAATATGAATTTTCGGTATCTTTCTAAGATGGTTAGAAGTATGATTCCCATTACTCCGCATACGGCGATTTCTCCGATTCCTACGGTTCCCATTAGGAATGGGATGGGAAGGGGTTCTCCGTAGCCATAGTGAAGGACAAAGGGTATGATTAGTGTATTGGCTAAGATGGGCGGGACGGGTGCAAGGAAACGGCTTTTTTTGCGGAGCAGATAGGTTCCTATGGCTCCTATTAGGGTTGCCAGACTGCCGAATGCGACATCAAGCATGATGCTTCCACCGATGAGATTGGCAATGAAGCAGCCGATAAACAGGCCCGGAATGGCTGCCGGTGTAAAGTAGGGCAGTATGACCAAGGCCTCGGCAATTCTTGCCTGGATTGCTCCGTAGCTGATGGGTGCAAATGCAATGCAAAGCACCACGTAGATAGCTGCAATCATTGCAGCCTGTGCCATGAATAATACTTTGTTCTCTTTCATTTTTCTTTCTCTCCTTAGTTTTGTTTTACGCATGCAATAAGCCGTGGGAACATGCTTCCTTGTTCATGCGGCAATTGCTGCGCCAACCGCAAGCTCTGTTTACGGCCGACGTGTGGATGGTTTCGAACACACGGATTTTGCCGGAATGAATATCCGAACTTGTTTAGTATAACACGATACGCTTAAATGTCAAATTGATTTTGCAAATAATTTGACGCAGGTTCTATTCTCTGTTATTATAATTTCGTGTGCCATTGCAGAAATGTCTTTACGAAACAGCAATCCACAGGCACATGCAAGTTTAATAAGGGAGTATATTGCTATGGAAAAAAGAGAAAAGTTTTCGTCAAGGCTTGGATTTATTTTGATCTCGGCCGGATGCGCCGTAGGGCTTGGCAATGTCTGGCGGTTTCCTTACATAACGGGAAAATATGGCGGAGCCGCTTTTGTTTTGATTTATCTGGTATTTCTTGTTATTTTGGGAATGCCGATTATGGCTATGGAATTTGCCGTTGGCCGGGCCAGCCAGAAGTCGGCGGCCAGGAGCTTTCATGTGCTGGAGCCTAAGGGGAGCAAATGGCATCTGGAAGGATATGCAGCTATGGCCGGTAATTATCTGCTGATGATGTTCTATACCACTGTCGGCGGTTGGATGCTTTCCTATGTATTTAAGATGGCAACGGGAACCTTTACTGCCCTTACACCGGATGAAGTAGGCGGTGTATTCAGCGAAATGCTGGCCTCGCCCGGTTCTATGACATTTTGGATGGTGATTACAGTTCTGCTGAGTTTTGGCATCTGTAATCTGGGGCTTCAAAACGGCGTGGAGCGTATCACTAAGATTATGATGGGCTTTCTGTTTGTAATTCTGATTGTACTGTGTATTCGAAGCGTCACCCTTAAGGGCGCCGAAGACGGTCTAAGCTTTTATCTGGTTCCCGATTTTGGCAAGGTTGTAGAAAACGGCGTGGGAGAAGTGGTATTTGCCGCTATGGGCCAGGCTTTCTTTACCTTAAGCCTGGGAATCGGCGCTATGGCTATCTTCGGAAGCTACATCAGCAAGGAAAGGACTTTGATGGGAGAAACCATGAATATCTGTGTTCTGGATACGCTGATTGCACTTATGGCCGGACTTGTTATTTTTCCTGCCTGCTTTGCTTTTGGGGTAGACCCGGGGGAGGGGCCGGGACTTGTGTTTGTGACTCTTCCGAATATTTTTAATCAGATGGCCGGGGGACGGCTGTGGGGGACTTTGTTCTTTATCTTTATGAGCTTTGCGGCATTGTCTACGGTGATAGCCGTGTTTGAGAATATTATCAGCTTTGCTATTGATCTGTGGGGATGGAGCCGCAAGAAAGCGGTTCTGGTGAATCTGATTGCAATTCTGATTCTTTCCATGCCCTGTGTGCTGGGCTTTAATCTGTGGAGCGGCTTTGCCCCCTTAGGCGCCGGTTCTACGGTTCAGGATCTGGAGGATTTTATTGTGTCCAACAATCTCCTGCCTCTGGGAAGCCTGGTGTATCTTCTGTTCTGTACCAGCCGGTATGGATGGGGATGGGATAAGTTTATTGTGGAGGCGGATGCCGGAAAAGGCATTAAGTTTCCCAAATGGGCAAGATTTTATGTGTCTTATATTCTGCCGTTGATTGTGTTGTTTATCTTTGTGACGGGGTATTGGCAGAAGTTTGCGAAATAAAGAAGACCGAAAAGCATCTATTCTAAGCAGCAACGTCATTAGCCGGCGTAGGGGATGAGGGACGCCCCGCCAGGGGGCGTTCTTGCCTGAAACCTTCACAAACTTTTAGAGCTTAATTTAAAGATGTTGTTTTTTGTGCAGTAAAAATGAGCCTCGTTTATGAATGATCTTATCCATAAAATAGGCTCATTTTTTTAATGCTTTTACTGTTGTCCATACCCACAGTCAATAATTATCTGAGTAATCTGCCTGGCAAAAATCTCTAGCATTTTCTCACCCTTTTCCTTAGTTGCAGCTTTGGGATTGCCATAGACTCCCGATTTGCTCAAATCTCCAATAGAAGTATTGTCCATTCCATAAAGGAGGGGACGCCTCGGATATTCTTCCACTGCCTGTTCCATATAAACAAGCTCCTCACACGCCGCAAGCATCATAGAAGTCTCAAATTCACAGGCATGAAACATACCGTTCCAAGTAGGCGTCTCCATATAATCCTCATACACCTTCGACCAGCCTGGATAGAACATTCCCAACACCTTAACAGGAGTTTTATCCTGAATCTCTCTTACTGCATATTTTAGCGTAGCGGAATTTGCTTCATGACCATTCACAAAAACCAGAAGGCGTATTCCATAACGCTCCACAGACTGCACGATGTTTTCCAACACCTTTTGCAATACTGGCTGCTCCAGAGATACGGTTCCTACTCTGTCACGCCACACCCAGGAATAGCCAAAGTTTACACTGGGATATACCAGAGCTCCTGTATTTTCCGACACCATAGCTGCCAGCTTCTCTGCAAGAAATACATCTGTTCCAATGGGAAGATGAGGACCATGCTGTTCTGTTGCCCCTACCGGCACCAGTGCAACCGGAACCCTCTCTATCTGCTTCTCTGCCTGAGGCCAGGTCAACTGATTCAACCAAAATGCCATTCGCCTTTCCTCCATTTTCTAAAGAAATCTGCTCACAATCTCCATATATCTGCGCCCCTTCTCCCGGATTGCAGCCATATCTTGTTCTTTTGCTCTCTTTGGTACCAGATTACTTCCCACGGCAATACCTGCAAAACCATTCTCCAAAAAGGATGCAGCTGTCTCTAAGCTTACTCCCCCCACTGCAAAGTATTCTGTCTGAGGAAAAGGCCCCTTTAATCCTTTCACATAATTAGGACCAAAAGCATTTGCCGGGAATAGCTTTAGCCTTTTAATGCCGCAATTTACGGCCATCTGTACCTCTGTTGGAGTGAGCACTCCGGGCAGGACCTCGAATCCTTTCTTCTGAGCATAGACTATAATTTCTCTATCAAAGCCTGGAGTTAGTATATAGGGAACCTTCAATTCGGCAAGAATATCCAGCTCTTCCTTTGCAGACACTGTTCCTGCCCCTACATGTATCTCCGTCCCCGCATAGTCCGCCTGCGCCTGCCGAATGCACTCAAGTCCAAGCTCTGAATCACTCAAGGAAATTTCAAAATCTCGGACCCCCACATCCGCTAATATTTCTATTGCCTTTTTTGTATGGTCTGGCTCTACCTCCCGAATAATTGCCATTAGTTTTACTTTTTCTAACATTTGCTTTTCCTATTTCTAGTTCTGCAATACTTCTAACAGCATCCTTCTGGCACTGCACGAAGTTTTGCCGTTTCCAGTTCCGTTGTTTGTTTAAAAAACTGCCAGCCAGCGTCTTGGGTTCTCAATAAATATTTTGTCGATCTGTTCTTGTGTAATCCCCTCATCCAGCAAACGTGGAATAAACTTGGTCTTAATAAATCGAAAGCCCGGACCACCTCCATAGCCTTCCAGATAAGAGGCCCGTCCCATATCTCCGGAAATCAGCAGCTGGTCCACATGTCCATGAGCAATCAAACTTTTAATTAGTTGTACTCTGACACTGTCTGGATAATATTTCACCTTGCCCGGACCATCAAACTGAATATAGATTCCTCTGTCTGCCAGCTTCAGAAGATAGTATTCGTCAGCATTTCGATCCAGATGCCCTAGTGCCACCGTGGAAAAATCCACGCTCTCCTGCTCCAGAATATCCAACACCTCCATTCCCATAGTTCCGGCCTCTGTGTGACCCCAGATAGGTGCATGACATTTCTTTTGCGCTATGGCCGCAGCAATCGTTGTCTTTTTTTCCAAGGGATGAATCATGTTGTAATAGGTTCCTATTTTAATAAAGCCTGCGTGAATCTTTGTCTCTTTCTCTCCCTCCATAACGTCCCCTGCAAGGATATCCGCAATTTCCTCCACGCTCTTTTCCTGTACCCAGTTTGGGTAGTAAATGTGCTTGTTAAACCCGGTGGTGGCAATTACATTGACCCCTGTCTCCTCTGCCATTTTCTTTAGTAGGCCCAGATTCCGTCCATAGTCCAAGGTGGAAGCCTCTACTAGTGTCTGGCCACCTACCTCCTTAAAATTCAGCAGCTCTTTTACACTATTCTCATAGCTTGTCAGCTCCAGATCCCGATCCTTCTGACAAGCCGGCGGGTCCGCATATAGATGTTCATGGGGATATGTAAATCCCATATCCTCCCCTTTGATGTCTCCTAGTACGGTACGTGCATAGCCCATTGTCTTTCTCCTTTATTTATAGTTCCGTAACATTCCCTATAGTACGCATTTATCTCATTTATCTTACCTCTACAAGCCAAAAATCATACCACCAAGGCGCATCAGTACGGATATAATTATGGCATCCGTAGAAGCAAACCACAGCCCTTCAATTCCATATCTGCCAACATCAATTAACGGATATGCCAAAGCAACAATGATGCTGAACAAAAATCCCAGCAGGAATGAAGCAACCACGCAGCCACGCTTTCCACCTAGCTTGTCTCCAAAGACGCCGGCTGCTCCTCCCATGAAGAAGAGGCCGATGACACCCGGAAGCACTACTACGCTCATAGCTGTAGAAATTAAGGTAGCTAAAATTCCGCCGACCATAGCACACAGGAAGCCCACTGTTGTAGCTACAGGACCACTGGCATAAAAGATAGGTACATCCAGTGCTGGTCTTGCGCCAGGAACAATTTTTTCACTAATCCCTTTGAAGGCCGGAATAATCTCACCCAAGAACATCCGAACACCCTGTAGCAGAACCAGAACGCCTGCAACAAAGGTCATTGCCTGAATCAATGTGTAGACCACCATATTCTGTCCTCCGGAGAGCTCACCCACTACGGCCGGGCCTGCCACAAATGCTGTAATCAGATAAACTACAATCATTACAATACTCATAAGGATAGACATATCCTTTAAAAAGTTTAGTTTTTCAGATACATGTACCTTCTCCCAGGTATCCTCCTCTTCGTTTCTGTCCTTCTTTCCAACTAATTTTCCAATCCAACCGCTAAATACAATCAGAGAGCTTCCCCAGAAGCCGAAGGCTACCGCATCCGTACCAAGTATTTTCTTTGTATAAGGCTGTGCAATAGCTGGGAATAGTACCATACAGATCCCCTGAATCACAGATCCAATAGCAATTGCTGTCCATCCATTGATGCCCATTTGGTCCAAAACAATTGCCATAGTTCCGGCAAATGAAAACATCATATGCCCTGTCAAGAAAATGTATTTGAAAGGTGTTACACGTGCAAGTACAATATTAATTGCAAAAGAAAATAGCATAATCATTGGTGTCTCAAAGCCTAAAACTGTCTGCACCGCAGCTACCAGTGCATTATCCTCCGGAACTACTCCTGAGATACCGAATGCCGAATTGAACATTGTACTAAAGGGCACTAATGCAGTGCAAATCAAATTGGAGCCTGCTGAAAGAATCAAAAATCCTAAAATTGTTTTCATGGTTCCCTGAATCACTGTAGATGCATTGTTTCTCATTGCAAGCAGGCCAATCATAGCTACCAATCCCATAACAATCGTAGGCTCACTTAAAAACTTCACAAGAAAATTTACCATAACCTTCCCTCCTAGTTATTTATTCTCATTTTTGTCTCAATGGGTTTCCTTAATGTCTTATCCATTTTTCTTTTCCAGAAAAGGCTTTATCTGCTCTTCAATGTCTGCCTTATTGAGCAAATTTTTAATAGCCAGAACCGGAACATCCGTCTGAATCTGTTTGGCTATCTCACCGGAAGCAGCAATTAGATCACAAGGCTTTCCTTTGTAGGAGCCCAGATCTACGGCCTCTCCCTCGATGGCTACCCCATACTTTTTGCCAATCTCCTTCAAGGTCATCAGAAGCATCAGACTAGTTCCGAATCCCATCCCACATACTGTCAGAATCCGCATTTTATCCCTCCTTTTTTAAGTTGCTACGCAACAATACTAATGGGTAAAGTCACTTCAGCGCACACCTATGAGAGAATCTTTCATTCGAAAGTGCACTCATGAAAGTTCCTCTCGTGCGCTTTCGCAACTTTACCGTCCAACAGAACATATTTCTGTTAAACACTTTACATTTCTTAGTTGGACTTTATATCATTTTCATAAGCTCTTCATAGCTGGTAATCTGAGATAGCTGCTCTATCACACCTTCCCTGCCAAGAAAAGAACTCAAGTCCTGCAACAAATCAATATGCCCATTATCAGAAGCGCCAGCCAATGTAATAACAATCTTTACCGGATCGTTGGAAGAATGCTGAAACTCTACCGGCGTTTTCAATTGAAGAAAGCTAATGCCATTTTCCACAACATTTCCACCTGGCCTTGCATGGGGCATAGCCAGACCAGGAGCCATTACGATATAAGGTCCCAACGACTCATAGGCCAAAATCATGTCCTTTATATATTGTTTGTTTACCTTTCCCGCCGCTTCTAAAAGGCTACCACCATATGCAATTACCTCCTGTGGCGTCTTAAGTCCTACTACTCCAAGCTTTACTACCTCTCTGGTTAGCAATTTTTGCAATGTACTATTTTTTGTAGTATTCACTTATCCTCTCCTCCAACTGTGATATCGTCTTACAAGATAGCAATTCTTCCTTTCTTTCCTCATTTAAAAGCATTTGAAAAATATGCTCCAATTCCTGCTTCATCCTCTCATCTCCCCGGTGAAAGCAGCCCAGAATCACCAGACGCACCCTGGTCCTTCCCCACATGACCGGATGTTCCAGCAAAATGAAGGTTAAAAAGCTTTCCTTTTGAATAAGTCCGTGGGGCATGGCAACACCATCCAAAATCTCCGTAGAAACCAGAGATTCCCGCTCCATAATTCCTGCTTTCTCTTCTAAGGAAATTCTTCCAAGCTCCACATAGCTATCACAAATCTGCTCCAGTATATCTCGTTTCCTCAGTTTTCCACCTAAATAGTGAAAGTACTTTGGTACGCCATTCTCCTGCCAGCGCCTTCTTCTGCCCAACCGCTTAAACATATTTTCCAGAGAAATCTGTTCTTCCAGGGTCAAAAGGGGAGAGACCTGTACCCACGCCTTTCCCGAAGCTTCCGCCTCCGTCAAAGGAACCGTTGTAATCAAAAGATCCGCTTCCTGCCAACGAGCCTCCTCATCATCCAGAGAATACAGTCCTGTGATCTCCAAATCGCCGTATAAATTCTTCAACCGGCTTTGCAATAGCTGTGCAGTCCCGAACCCACTCATGCAGATGATCGCTGCCTTCCAGGA
This sequence comes from Candidatus Merdisoma sp. JLR.KK006, assembly GCF_036941035.1. NCBI lineage: Bacteria > Bacillati > Bacillota > Clostridia > Lachnospirales > Lachnospiraceae > Candidatus Merdisoma > Candidatus Merdisoma sp. JLR.KK006. The sequence goes on from NZ_JAYMNS010000011.1 coordinate 98,805, forward strand.
GTGATTTTGCAGATTTCTTTCCAGGAAGGATGCAAAGTGCATTCCAAGAAAGCTGACTTCATACTTACTTAAGGGTAACCCAATCTGATTGGATATCACCCCAGCAAGCTCCATGGCAAAATAATAGGCCGTTGGGTAGGTTACCAGCATATTGTTATGAAAATAATTTTCCTCCTCCATTCCCAGAAGATACTTACGATAGCTGGAGGCCACATGAAGAATCAAGCCATTCGTCAGGGTCTCATCCTCTAAGAGATCCATGTGGTAGTCTTTACGAATTTTTAAAAGTGCTGTCTCCACTAGCTCCTGATAAAATCCCAAATCCCGTTCATCTACCTTATCCACAATTCCATTCTGCCAAAATGCCTGCCGATATATCAGTGCCAGATAAATTCTTTCGGTTTCATAATTATCTGCTGACTGTTTGTCGATACCACAGATGTTAAGCAATGTTTCCGCCACACATAGGTCATCCTGAAAATGTCCTTCATTTCCCAGATTTGCAAAAAATCCGATGCAAATAGTCTCACCAAGCTGAATTCTTCGAAGCTGGATTCCAAAATATTTGAGAAAAAATACTTCTCTTTCCGTATTTTTTTCAACCCCTTTCTTCTCCAGCTTGTCTTCCACAAAGTTTCGAATAGCTGCACGTTCTTGCTTAGGAAACTTCAATATGGCTTCCACCTGCTCCCAGTCCGTTTCCTTTATCAGCTCATAGAGATAGTTTCGAATATGAATCTCACTTCCGTGAACTACAAATCCCACATAGGGCTTTCCAAAAAGCTTCAAACCATGGGCCTCCGCCTCCTGTGTTACCTGTTCGATAAGACCTGCCATTCCGGAACGGCTATAATGAAACATTTCCGCTAAATCATCCAGCCTGCTAACCCTTTCCAAAAGGATTTTCAGTAATATTTGTCGTACTTCCTCATTTTCGACCGTATATTGCCGCAGCCGTTCCCTGTCAACAATTTCAAAGCAGTACCCCTTTCCTTTTTGGGAGTATAGCTTGAATCCGCCTTTTTCTTCCTCTTCCTTCAACTCCTTGATATACCGCAGTACCGTTCGCTGGCTTGTGTGAAGCAGCCCGGCCAACTGTTCCGAATTCCACAATTGTTCTGTTGATTCGGAAAGGATTTTTACCAGCTTCCTTTTCTTTTTCAGCATCGCTTTTCCTTTCTCAACATGCCGCCGTCTTCTCTTTTATTATAGGATTGCCCACTTAGGGAAGTCGATATGAGGTTCTGGCACTTAATAAGTGACATTTTTTGAAATGTATTATTTCCACCGGATCAAAAAACAGGCATGCCTGTAATTAGACATGCCTGTTTGCTTCTTTATGGGTCTTTTTTATTTCTTTTCCTCGTGATACTCCTTCTCCGTATTCACACTCCAGATATTCTTCTTATCCTCCCTGCCGCTTAAGATATTGCCCACAGCCTCAAAGGAGGTTGCCATGGAATGATCCATGTTGTTGTAGCGGTGCTGACCGTTGCGGCCTACGCAGTAAAGGTTGCCGAAACCATTGAGATAGGAAATCAGGTCATCCATATGCTCATAGGTATCAAAGTACGCCGGATATGCTTTTTTCACCCGCTCTCTGTGGGAATCCAGCACATCACTCTCACGGGAAATCACACCCATTTTCAAGAGCTCGGCTGTGGCGTATTTTACCCATTTTTCCTCACTGAGCTTCCAGTACTTGTCGCCTTCGCTGCAAAAATACTCCAGACCGATCCAGACAGTTTTCTCCGGTTCTGCCACCATGTAGGGGGACCAGTTATTAAAGATCTGAATACGCCCCAGCTTCACTCCCGTATCCTGGACATAGATCCAGCAATCGGGTACAATGTTGTTTAAGGTCCTAAGCTTGGTCTCATTTTTCAGATTCAGCTTTTTTACCAGAAGTCCTACGGTCACGAAATCACGATAGGGTAAGCCTGCCGCAATCTCAGCCTTATCCTTCGGCACATCGTTCATGCCTGCTATCAGATCCTTTACCGGCATAGAAGAAATAAATACATCACCTTCCACGGTCACTTCCCGGCCATCGCATTCGTAGACAATGCTTTCCACCCGATTTCCGGCGGTATTGATCTTTGTTACTTTACAGCCTTTGCGGATCTCTCCGCCCATCTTCTCTACTTCCTCCGCCGCTGTCTCCCACAGCTGGCCCGGACCGTATTTGGGATAATTGAACTCTTCAATCAGGGATGTCTGTACATGCTTCTTGTCCTGCTTCCCCGGAAGAAGTTTCACCAGGTTGTCCTTTAGAATTCCCATGATGGAAAGGCCCTTGGTCCGCTGTGCGCCCCAGTCCGGCGCAATCTCTCTGGGATGACGCCCCCATAGTTTCTCTGTGTAGCCTTCAAAGAACATAGAGTAAAGCTTTCTGCCGAAACTGTTAATATAGAAGTTCTCCAGCGAGTCCACCGGCTTTTTAACTACTGCTGTCTTCAAATAACTGCAGCCAGCCACCACCGTATCCGCAAAACCCATATTCAAAAACAGCTTTGCATTCAGCTTAATGGGATAGTCGAAAAATTTCTTTTTATAGTAAATACGGGATACTCTGTTACGGGTCAGCATGACCTGATCCTCTTTCTCCGGATCCGGACCGCCCTTTTTCAGCGGCAGGGTACGTCCCAGCACCTTATCATCATAGGAAGGCTTGCCCTGAAGGGGCATGATCTGATCCCACCACCGGGTTACTCTGTCATCCTTGGAGAAAAATCGGTGGCCGCCGATGTCCATCCGGTTTCCATTATAGCGGACAGTTCTGGAGATTCCGCCAATCTCCTGACTTTCCTCCAGCACCAGTACCTCATATTCCTTTGACTGCTTTAACAATTCGTACGCCGCCGTCACGCCTGCCGGACCTGCGCCGATGATGATCGCTTTCTTCATTTGAAGCTCCTTTTTTGTTCTTTTACCTGTTATTCTCTGCTGACATTCTCTTTTGTATCCAAGTTATTTTTCTATTGTACACGATTCTTTATTAGCCGTCAAATATTTACATGATGATATCTTCATCCTTTTATAGCTGTTGAATTTTAATACTCAGATTAGCTTTTTGAAACTGGCATCTGCTTTTAATGGCGGATAGAAAAGTAATTGATCAATATTTCCTTGATATGATTATACCGTCTGGCATAGGCATTCTCCACCCGGATAATCTGCATCTGATGGGCTCTGCAAATGGCGTTCTTTTTCCGATCCCGTTCCCTTACAATCTCATCCTCAAAATGCTCTTTCCCATCCAATTCAATGGCCAGCACAGGAAGCTCCTGCTTTCCCTGACGCTCATAGACTACAAAATCGAATCGGCCGGAATAGAACAGATCCTCATGGCTTATATTGTCCATAAATACCTGGGAAACCGCCACTTCTTTTCGCACTGAATAGCGGCTTTGGGAAAGCCAGATATTTTCCAGGGCATGGGTCAGGTTGGCAAGAAATGCTTCCTCCATAGCCGTGCTGAAGGGCTTGATTCCCAATGCCCGGGAGTTGGCTTTCTTCTGACTCACCTGGGACATTCCGTTGGCCTGCACGTACTTTACAAGCTCATAGAGATCATCACTGCCCTCTTTTTGATGGAGCCGATTCAGATTTTTGGAATCCGACAACACAATGAGCTGATCCTTTGCACGGGATGCGGCTACGTTGATTAGCTCTCTGTTATTCTTCAGCCATTCATAGGTGCCTGCCTGGGTACTGTCCGAGATGGCCGTGGAAAAGAGCACCACATCCTTTTCATCTCCCTGAAAGGCATGAACAGTCCCGCATGCTACATGTTCAAGCCCCTCCTTTTTCAAAGCCTCATCAATTAGCTTTTTCTGATTTACGAAGGGCGTAATGACGCCGATACTCTTGTCTCTGTGTCCGGCTGCGTATTTTACAATCTCCCTGACCTCTGACGGGGCCGTATTTTTCAGGTCAGAGGGTTCATTTTTTACATCCACATAAACGAGAGGGTGGGGCTCCTTGCTGTCAGAGCAGATGTTCAGCTTGGAGTTGTAGTATTTCCGATTATTAAATTCTATGATTTTCTCATTGCAGCGGTAATGGTTGTGGAGCAGCACCTCATCACTGACGGAATCACAGGAGAGAAAGGTTTTGTAAATAGAATTGGCACGGTAATCGTATTCATCAGATACGTTGTATTTCTTACGGAGCCGTTGATTTACCAGCGGATCCAGAAGAATCACCGGGTTAAGCTGCTGGGGATCTCCCACCAGCATAAGCTGTTCCCCACGTATAATGGGAACAAGAGAAACTGCCGTGTTGCACTGGCTGGCCTCATCCACAATTACCATGTCGAACATGGCCTCCGGAGCTCCAAGCCTGTGGGCGGAGATGCAGGTGGTAATCATCACCGGAAATACCCTTTGGAGCTTTTTCACATGTTCTGTTTTGCTCAGATATTTTGAAAATGCCGATAGCTGCTCTTCTCCCTCTGCCTCAAATAAAATCTTCCTCAGGTCCTCGTATTTGGGCTCGTCCAGCCTTTGAATATATTTTGCAGAGGTGTAGTAAAGGTATTTGTATAACTCCTCCTCATTATCATCCAAAAGGCTTAAGGCTTCCTGGTCCGTAATCTGCCCCTTGTCGGTAATTTTCCTGCTCACCTGCTGAAGCTGTCTTCCCTGCAGGTCTGCCTGAAAGGGAAGAAGCCCGATGGCTCCCTGTAAACGGCTCTGATATTCGGTCATTCGATGGAGGGTTTCTCTGCGCTCTTTCAGATCCAGAACCTCCTCATAGCGGGCCAGCAATCCGGACAGTTCCCTGGCGCGCTGAATACGGTCATCCTTTCGCTTATCCAGCGTGGATTCATATACAGTGATGGCTTTGGTCTGCATATAAAGCTGTTTTAAATACCGGATGGCTTCCCTTAGCTTCTCCACATTTCCCAGACGAAGAACGGGAAAGGGAATTCTTTGATTATGGTATTCCAGCCCAATCAGCTTTTCAAATACGCTGTTAATGGGATGATTATTGTACGAGGTAAACAGTACTGTCTTTTCGTTGAAAAATGCGGTTAAAATGGTATTGAGAATGGTATTGGTCTTGCCCGTTCCCGGAGGGCCCTGAATATAAGCCACGGGATATTTCATGGCATTGTTAATGGCCAGAAGCTGATCCAGGTTGATCCGTTTATTCAGCAAGGTAATGGGACATGCCTTTTTCCGGACAGGGCGATTCAGAAGATCCCCGAAAAACGCCCGGATAGGAACTGGAATCTCTTTTTTCTGGTACATATTCATAATTGCCTGATACTCTTTATGGAGGTCCAGCGCAATGTCCATGCCAAGGCCGATTACATAGGGCATATCATCTACGCTTAGTACGGAACGGTTGTAGTGGGTGATGCAGTCCTTGATCCGCTCCTGATGTTCCTCAAAATGCTCCAGAAGCTCGTATTCGTCTGCGTCCAGATACCGGCGGATGCTCTCTACGGTGCCGTCAACGGTGTATTCCGTGCAGATAGTAATGTCCTCATCCGGACGGAGCACCTGCCGTTTCACATCCAGGCGAAGACGGCGGTAGGCCAGCACATAGAGACCTTTGCCGGTATGGATGCTGAGGACATTCATGGCAAGCTGCTGAAGGCTCAGGCGCCCGTCAGGGCGCTTTTCTTCTGTCTTTAGCTGAAAGTATTTTACGATCATTCGGAATTGTTCATCGTCAAGCTCATAGCATTCCTCCCCAAAGCTGTCTCTGTCCAGATAGCGGATCAGCTCAAAGTCGGAATAGTATGGCACCGTATCCATGCGGTTGCACATTTCCAGATAGTTTAGAATTTTTAGGTTGGCTACGTGGTCGAAGAGACTTTTGTATTTGTGAGGGTTAAGATAAATGTCACGGACAAGGCGCTGGTTGATTTCGCAGTAGGAACCCTCAATGACCTCTGAGGACAGGATGGAATCTATGTAGATGCGGTCGTAGGAACTCAGGGTGTACTTTCCGGTATGGAGACCGTCTACAGAGAGGGTGCGGCTCTTGATGTTCAGATCACGGATGCCTATCCAGTAGCTGGTGATCTGGTTTTCGATGTTTTGGTATTCGATTTTCAGCCATTTTCCCTCGTGTATGGCTTTGAAGATGTTGCGGTGGGTGTTATTCATAAGGCTCCCATTCCTCAATCATTCCTGACAGCATTTCATCCAATTCCCCCAGCATTTCCTGAGCTCTGGCATCTCCTTGTTCTGACATTTTCTCCAAAAGCCCCAGCAGCTTTGGATTTCCGGAAATCATATAGCAATACATCTGCAGACCGGACACCATTTCTTTATTGAGGTGTTTTCTGGCATACTTCAGCAAACGCCTTTCCGAAAGATCACTTCCGTCTTCTGCAAAGCGCTCTCCATAGGAAAATAGCTGCCATTGTATCTCAAAAGGAAGTCCGAAAATTTCTTCCGCATTCCGGGGCTCCGTAAAATCCTCCTTGTCATTCAGCACCAGATAAGGATTATCCAACTGTTCCTTTTTGGCATATTCTATGCGGGAATAACCGCCCAGGCCGGCAACCGGCAGATGCAGATATAATTTACTCAGCTCATACCAAAACCACACCTGCCCGGAGTCATCTAATTCTTCAAGAAGCTCTTCCAGGACTTCCAGATAGTCTTCCCATTTATAATTTGCCAGGACAGCAAAAACGATCTCTTGGGTCAGCTCACCAAGCAGATAAATATCTTCCGTGAAATTTGACATAAGGCGCATCAGCCCCTCTGTCTGTTCCGCCATCCATTCCTCATACCCGTCTAATTCTTTTTGAGCCACAGGCCTTTGCCGTGATGCCGGAATCAGCTCTTCCTGTTCTCTTAATGCATAGGATATATCCAAGCCAAATGGAGCTGCTATCCGCTCTCTGCTTCCCAAGAGATGACCTGTATACACCTCCTCTAACAGCCTTAAACGGAGCATAAGATAGACCTTAAATTCTGTCTGGCTGAAAGTATATGAATAACAGGTACACAGTTTATCATAAAGATCCTTTACAGAAAGAATTCCGTAACGGCACAGGAGCATACTCGTACGATAATCCAGCTTTTCATATCCTTTCACAATCTTCTGCCAGCTTCCTGCCTTTTGTCCATGTGACAAATACGAAGCGCATGCTGACTTGGATGTAAAATTACGGGAATCCTGAAAGAATTTCAGGAAATATTTCTTAAAATCCGCCGGCAGCTCCAGGCGGATATCCGTTTCCTCTTTTGTCAAAAGCAGATCTGCCATCCCTAAATAGAGCAATACCTTCAATGCTTCCGCTTCCTCCTGGCTGAGAGAAAGCTTTTGATTTTCCTTTAAACGGCATAGGCGGAAATAGAGTTCTAAGCCTGTCCGTGGAAGAAGCACCATAGCAAGCCAGGTGTTTTCCTTTAGGTTGCTGCAAAATGCTTCTGATAACTGCTTTTTCTTCCAGTTGGCTGCTACCGGCAGGGAGGAATAGCGGCAGTAGTTCAGGAGATTGTCTTTCTTTGATATCTCTAAAAGCTCTGCCTGGGAATATTTTGATGCTCCCACGGTTACACGGATATTCTCGTCATATTCATGCATCTCCCAGAAGCTGTCCCATACTTGCTGTTTTTCTTCCATGGTTTTGAGATGCTGTCTGCATGGAGTGGATGAATTATGTATTGTTTTCTGTTCTTTTATGCTCTGGTTTTCCGGAGTTCCCTGTTTTGTGTGGTATAATCTTTGGAAGAATTCTTCGTTTCGGTACTGCCAGTCTTTTGTAAAGTTACAGTATTCCTTTAACCAGTTATTTATCTGTTTGTCATCATTGGTTCCCTTTATCCGGGGATATGTATAGGATTCTTTGTCGTCTATGGATTCAAGCTCCAGCAGACAGGCGAAGGTTCCCGGGTAGGGATTTAAGTAGCGGATTTGCGGGTTTTGTTTGAAGGCTGAGACTGCTTTGTAGTCTTCGGCTGTGTTGGCCTCGATGGCGTGGCGGGAGGTCATTAGCATGAAGCTGTAGTAGGCTTCGTGGCTTAGCTGCAGGATGAGATCCAGGGCGGCATGGAGGTGGTGGAAAGTGATTGCGGCGGGCAGGGTCAATTGGCAGGATTGGATGTGGGGAGTGGGGAATTGGGGGGTGAGTTTTAGTGTTAGCATAAGGGGCTTCCTTTCTAAATACATTTACTAGTATAGCGTATTCAAAGTTTATGTGGGAAATCATATCTCAAGCTCATCCATTTTGTATGTCCAATGATATACTACCGGATGTTCGTTGATTTCGGCAATATACTGATATATCCGTTCTTCCAGTTCCTCTTTGGAATCGACACGGATGCCCTTCAGACATTGCTTCCCCATCTTTCCAAAGAAACCTTCAATCAGGTTCAACCATGAACCATGTTTGGGTGTGAATACAAATTCAAACCTCCCCGGTCTTGTTGCAAGATATTTTTGAGTCTCTTTGGATGTATGGGCGGAATGGTTATCCAGGACAAGCCGTATTGTATCATGTTCCGGATACTTCGCATCAAGCTTACGGAGCCATGAAATGAAATCCGAGCTTTTATGGGTATCACTTACAAGGGGGATAATTTCTCCTGTAAGCAGGTCCATTCCTGCAAGTAAGGACAATGTCCCCAGACGTTTATACTCATAATCCCTTCCGACAGTACCGTGTGTCTGTGTCGGCGGAAGGTCCGGTGCTATGTTCTTAAGAGCCTGGATGCCATGTTTCTCATCATAGGAGACAGTCACTGTTTTGGACTCTTCCATGTTGATGACAAGATTCCCTTCTTTGTCAAAGCACATCTCTACCTGCTTATATACAAGGAGGACGTCATGCATTTTTGTCTCAAACTCGGGATCCTTGCGTTCAAGGTAATAGCTGATCTTATTGGGCTTTATTTCATTGCCTTCAAGAATGGAGCGAACAGTAGCATGGGAAATACTCTTCAATTCGGGGTATCCCGCTTCTATGCAGCAGGACTGAATGTACTGCTGCAGCGTGCGGTATGTCCACAGTTCCTGTGCCCTGCCCAGATCCTTCGGCTTTGTGCATGCAATGTTGGTGATCCAGATCTTTTCCTCATCTGTTATGGAGTTTGGTTTACCAGACCGGGCAGCATCATTCATTGCATACTCAAGCCCTGCGGCTATATATTTGTTGACGAAATTAGCTACTGTGTTAGGGTGGACACCGATTGTCTTCGCTATCTCAGTGTTGGACATTCCATCTGCGCTATAAAGGATAATTTTTGCGCGTTGTACCTTACAGTATTCCGCAGTCTGGGATCGAGCAATTTTTTCCAGAACTTCGCAGTCGCCATCTTTCAATATGATGTTTCCGTATTTTTTGTTTCTGCCCATAGTTTTGTCCTCCATACCGGTTGATAAAACCACTATAGCAGATATACATTATTTACACAAGAACTTTCAATACGCTATACTAGTCTTTCTTTTAACTTTCACATTAGCCTCAACTATAAGATTTTTCTTCCAAGCTTAATACCTTTCTGTAGTAAATTCTTATATATCAGTTATTAGTCGTTTTATCTATCATAATTATTGAGTCTAACAACTATCTTTTCATATTTGTTAATGCATCTTTTCTGTTCCCCTCATAATTCGTTGCTACAATGTATAAATCAGTAAGTCTTTGCATTTCATCATCTGTTAAATTATTTTCAGATTCTAAAAACATAATTAAAAATCTAATTAATGTCAAATTAACTCTATTGATTATTTTTTTCCCATCCCACATAACTCCTCGCCATACTTTTGTATTCAAATCCATTGGAATATCGTTTAGTCTCCTCAAGGTATCTTCAAACGAAATATGAGATCTTTCAGATATTATGTAAGAAGCCTTAACAAATTCTATTATACCAATTGGTCTAAATAAAATATTACCACCATTTTTATTTCTATAATTCAAGGCAGGATTATCATTGATTAACAAATAATCCTTGACTGCAGAAATATTATCAATAAATGCATTCCAATATTTTTTCACATACTCTAAAGCATCCTCAATTGTCTCATTTGCTGGCCTATATAACTTATATTGTTTCATCTTTTTATCTGACAATTTAATAAAATTTTGTATTAGATAATCATTACACTGATATAAAGCAACCAATGAAGTAAATGCGTTTGTATTAGTTACAGCAATTTGTTTATTCCTATTGTTACACATTCTTTCCCCTTGAAAAAGAGAACACTCTTCTACCAGTTCCCGTGTAACAATAGCGACTATATCATCTTCATCCAATGCAATTTGATAATTATCTCCAACTGGTTTCGCTCTTCTATTCAAAGTAGAAAACAATTTTCTAGTTCGGCGTTTTCCCTCAATATCATTTCTATGCGCTATAAAAATTACAGGAACTTCTTCCTCGGCAACCTGCTCATTCTCTTTTAAAGCTTCTATTATTCCTTTTACCCTATGCTGTCCATCAACTGGAAATATTCTTACTTCCTCATTCAATTCTAAAAAGCCAACATTAGAATATTCCTCATATTCTTCTCCAAACTCTATCTCTAACCATTTAGGATCTCCATCATAAATGGCTAAAACTATAGCATTAAAAAATCTCTGATTTTCATGAAGAATATACTCCTTTATACTTAAATAATTATCTGTCAGCTGTCTTTGCAATAAATCATTTAAGCAGCTCGGATTACAGAACTCATCTACTGACGGTGTAACAAGTTCTGAAACTTGTTGAAATTTCATTATACCTGTATAATATCCCCAATCACCCATATGCCCTCTAATTACCGGTATTCTCATTTCCAATCTCCTCCCTAAAACGCTGCATCCACAGCTGCTTTAACAGTTTTAATCAGCACTTCTTTATTACAAGGTGGTTTACCAAAAGTTGCAATAAGCCTATCCTCCAGCTCTTTTATATCGCTAGAGCTTGAATTCATCGGAAGATAGTATACATATATATAATCTCCCCATCTATTAAACAGACTATGCAGTTTTGATCGATTATATTTACTTCCAAATTGCCTTTTATATGATCTAACTCTAGCACGCAGATTCTCATGTTCTGTTTTTGTTGCCATTCCTATATACATCACATATGTACCACAATTAGGAATTACTGGAGGTACAATTGCATATACATAGATACCGCCATACTCTGTTGGAATTTGATTAATATCTGGATTAAGTTCCCCATTTGAAGCAATCATCTTTATCTTGCTCCACTTAGAATAATCTACATTAATCCCGTCTAAATTAAATTTCCCCCACAATTCTGGGCTTAATATAAATTCTGGTTTAAAATCATTCAAAATACTTTGTACCGGATCATATAATGTCCCCATAAATATCCCTCTTTCGTTTATAAAGTTCTTATATTAATTAAGAATTTTAGTAAGTGCAAATACAATTTTTTTTACATCTTCTACTGTATTATTTTTGCCAAATGATATGCGAATTGTTCCTCTTGCCAAAGCCTCATCCAATTTCATTGCTTGAAGAACATGTGAAATCTGTGTATTAACACTATCACATGCAGAACCTGTTGACACGCTTATTCCCATTAAATCTAATCTATGCAGCAACACTTCTCCTTCATAACCAGGAAAAGAAAGATTCACATTCCCTGGAATATGTACTTCAGCTCCATTTCTTCGATAAACAATATTATTTTCCCTCAGTCCATGTTCAAGCACTTTTTCAAGATGAAATAAATGCTTTTCGTTTTGTTCAAGTTCCTCGCAATTCTTTTTTAACGCATACGCCATTGCAACAATAAATGCAATATTTTCTGTTCCGGCTCTTAACCCCTTTTCTTGAGCGCCTCCATTCATATAGGGGGCAATCTGCACTTTATTCTTTTTATAAAAAAATCCAATTCCCTTGGGCCCATTAAATTTATGTGCAGAAGCAGAAAGCATATCAACATTCAAGTCTTTTACATCAATTTTCACATGCCCAACAGCCTGTACAGCATCTGTATGAAACAAAACATCTCTATTATGTGCCGCTTCAGCTAACTCCCTTATTTGCTGTATTGATCCTACTTCATTATTTGCAAACATAATTGTAACCAATTTTGTATCACTATCCAGATTTTCTTTAAGCTCTTTCACCTCGACCTGGGCATTTTTTGTAACAGCCAAATATTTTATTATCATGCCTGCATCATTAAGTATTTTGCATGTATTTAGTATTGCATGATGTTCTATTTCAGAAGTAACAATATTCCCAATAAATTTATTCTTAAAAGCAACTCCTTTAAGCGCCCAATTATCACTCTCTGTTCCCCCAGATGTAAAAAAAATTTCCTCCGGTTCTGCATTAATACATCGAGCGATTGTTTCCCTGGCATCTTTCAATGCCCTTTTCCCACTTCTTGAAAAAGAGTATGGTTGTGACACATTTCCATATTCCTCAAGTAAATACGGTTTCATTGCCTCAAATGCATCCATATCCAATTTTGTAGTAGCAGCATTATCAGCATAAATATATTCTTTCATAAAAACCTCATTTAAACAGGGTGCAGCCCTCTTCTTTAAATTCTTCTATTTTAGCTATTAATTCTTCTTCAGTAACCTCAAAATACTCTGCAAGGCATGGCAGGCAATAGTATCTTGTACTTTTTTTATCTATCATTTTTTTTACCAGTCCTACTTCATCTTTGGATAAAGGAGTTTTTCCACACACATAGCAGTATTGAGTTCCCAATCTATCATTCCTCCACTTCCCTTACTGTAAATACCGGAAGATCCTTTCCTGCATATTCATTATCAAGCAAACCTAACTGATATTTAATAGTATCCCTCATTCTCCTTGCTCTGTCTAAGCAATATCGTTTAAACTCTCTTGTTGTTATATCCGAAGCCTTTTGAACATATGGAAACAAAAGCTTTAAATATGCTGTTGCAATTCGTTTCACAGCCTCTGTATCTCTGGTATCTGCTCCATCTGGAACAATAACAAGCTCATCTACAATGCTTCTATAAGACATATCATTTCGCAGTTCATGCATAATTGCACAAAAATACTCCGAATTAAGAGCCCATCCACATACTTTTAGGTCATCATTCATACGTGGAATATTCCATCCCTTTATAAATCCATGAAAACGCTCTATCAATGCAGATTCGTGAAAAACTTCTGGCAGTTCTACAAACATATTTGCATATCCATCAAAATCCATAATTTCCTTGCGAATATTCCCACACAAAATCATCCCTGCGTCCGCAACACCTTTATGATCACCTACAGTATATGTTCCCTGCTCAAGATATCCTTTTAATGCTGCCCGCATCTCATCTGTATCTGTAAATTTAATAGTTTGAATTTCATCCAAAGTAACAAAATCATTGCCAGCTATCAGGCCCTCTCTGCGCTTTACCTGATCATAAAACATCTTTGCCCTGCTCATAATCCCACCAGAGGACAGCCATCCATATCTACTTACATTTCCAAATAAATATGATTTTCCTGTCCCCTTTGGCGCTAGTTCAATAAGGTTTAATCTCTTTTCTACAAAAGGAAGCAACCTTGTAATCATAGTCAGCTTTTCTTCTTCCGAATTATATCCAGATGCATTGTAATCGACCGCACCTAAAATTACATTGAGCCACTCATCTATCCTAAAATCTTTACGTGCATCCTTGAATTCTTCAAGATCAATATTATATGGACAAAAATTTTTAAAAGATAATAATTTAATCTTTCCGGACTTTGACACTTTGGCTTTTGAATTTCTTTTCTCATATTCAAATTCTATATCAAAATCATCTGGAGATCTATAACCTAATTCAATCATTCCCCATGTTTCCTGAGTTTTTACAAGTTCATCCTTACACGATTCCCAAACATAACTCTCTATAGTAGTATCTCTAAATCCAAGCCCAAAATCAGGTAACGCAAAAGACACTTCACCTGTACTAATATCAATATTTATACATATTTTTGCTAAAAATTTCACTCTTTCCCCTTCAATAATGATTCGATTTTTTATTGATGTCCAATCATCTTTTCTGGGAATATACTTTTTTATAAATAGAGCTAATTCTTCTTTATCGAAGTCTCCTTTATCATCCTCAAATTTCTTTAACAGCCAATCTCTCATAAACGCTGGAAGACTTAATGTCGAAAAAAAATTTGTTCTTTTTAGATCTTTAAATACAACCATTTCGTCAAAACAATTACAAAGCTTTTCTAAATATTCCATCCAGCATCTCCCTAAAACAAATCTTCAAAGTCTTTATTCTCACTTACTATTTTTCCTTTTATATTAAGTAATACATTTCCAATAAGATCATTTCCATCATATATATCTGCCCTACATTTTCTCCGCCTTTTAATATCCTCCAGAAGAATAGAATAATGAGTCCTGTCTTTGGCATATGCAATATACTTATTTCCATCAATTACCAAGTATACATTATTGATATTATCAACATCAGAAATATACAATTCTACCAGCGTTCCCTTATGGCGATCTACCTGTAAATTATCTCCATTTAATACTCGTATGTCTACATCTGACTGCTTTTTAAGCTTTAATGTTATAATTGGAACAACAACTTCTTCTAATGATGCCCCTCCATGAGCCTCAACATTTGCTGCCCTGCTTCCCTTATAACGACTATAATCTGTTCTTACAAAATATCCATTTTCTTCAATAACAAATTCTCTATCATTCTCATCATAAGCTTTACAACAACGTCCCGAATGTTCCCCTTTTGTATCTGTTAGATGCGGATTCACATCTTTTTTAATTACTGCTAATCTGGAAGCGCCATGATCACTAGCAATAACAAATTGACAAAACTCATGCATTGCAAGCGATGTTGCCACTGAATCAACAGCGTTTTTAATAATATCTAATTCGCTCACAAGATGGAATGCTTCCTGACCATCTTCATAGAAAAAGCCACCTTTCTCCTTATGCTTGATATTATCCAGTTCTTCTTCTTTATACTTCTTTGGACCATTCCATCTCTCATAAAAACTCCTATTAACTGAAGTTATCGTAGGCAAGTCTGCTCTGGCAATATCAATATGAATTGACAATCCTTTTTTATTGGCCAATTCTGCAATATATGACAAGTGCTCTGCGCCCAGCGCATCAATCCAATATAAACAAGTCTTACTTTTATTCTCTATTTTATTGATTGCTGCATCTCTCGTCTGAAGTTTGGTGTAAATATAATTCTTTCCATAATTATAAACTAGTTGCATAAATTCATCACTAATTCTATTTTCCACCTTAAGAAATTTATATTTATCAAAATAATCTGTTAGTTTTTTTGATACACTTCCACAGTTAAAAATATACTTCTTTAAATACATCCCTAATGCTGGATATATTTCTGCAATAAAATCTTTCCAACCATTTTGAGCAACCCAATGTATAATCTCTCTCCGTTCTAGAATTGTATTATCTGTATATTTGTAAATTTCTTCTATGGGATCAATCTTATTTTCATGCACAAAAATCGCTATGGCTGATTCTGGAAAATTTTTTACTAATTTCTTTCTTCCCTCATACAGTTCTTTAAATTCCCTGTCATTATGAGACACTTTTGTAATCCCTGTTAAAATATTCTCCTTTAACTGATTAGCCCGCTCTGTCATATTAACAATATATCTTAAATACTTATTTTTTATTTTATCATTATTAATCTTTAAGTTTAGAAAATACGACCAAGTTTCATCATTATCTCCTAATACATGATCATATATATCATATTCATAATCCCTATAAACCAGAAGACGCATCCGTGTATCCTCTGGATAACATCTGAAACCATTCAACACTTTTGTCCATTGCTCATCACTTCCATATTGTTTTTCTAATGGTATTCCCAAATGCATATTTTCTAAAGCCATATGTGCATTATTAATTACTGTAACAGGAATCAGAGCATCATCAAAGGTCAAAGCAGACTTCATTTCAACGTTATTAGTCATTCCATCTTCTAACAACCCAATCAATTGTTTAACTCCACTTTTCAGTCCAACAGCATCTTTTATCTTATTATTTATTACTGTTATACTTGAAACTGTATTTTGAGAAAAGTATACAAGCTTTTTTTGTATTAATCTGTCATCCTCTTTAACTATGTCTCTCATTTGTGGAGCTATTCCCCGTAGCAAAATTACTACTCTGCCATTTCCAAGCGTTATATTCTTCAACCTCCTTAATGTTTGTTTCGTTTCCACTTCTCCTCTTAATGCAAGATACTCTCCAAGCCCCACTACTACAATCTTATTACTTTTGCAGTCAACATCTAGAGTACGAAATGAATCTACCACCTCATCGATATCCGGAAATTTATCATCTTTATAACAGAATGCGCTAATTCTAACCATATCCAGCCCATTCTCTTGAAGTTCATTTAATACCTCCCTATATTCTTTATCTCCGACAACATAAAAGAATGGTTGTCCCTTCGCTGCATCTATATATTTATAAATTTCCAGACACAACATATTATTTATTTTC